>NZ_JBSHDU010000005.1:76709-182503 GCF_053616475.1 Streptomyces sp. NPDC055815
TTGTGTGTTGGTCGTCTGTTTTTCTCCGTGGGGTGGGGGTGGTTGGTGCCGCGCCGCCTGCTTCCCGCCGGCGCGTGCGTCGTGCGGGGGCCCCCCCCCCCCCCCCCCCCACGACCGCTACGGGGCGTCGATCTCCGCGTACCGCTGCACCCACGCGTGCATGGCGATCGCGGCCGCGGCGCCCGCGTTGATCGACCGGGTCGAGCCGAACTGGGCGATCGAGCAGACCATCTCCACATGGGCGCGGGCCTCCTCCGTGAGCCCCGGCCCCTCCTGCCCGAAGAGCAGCACACAGCGGCGGGGCAGCACGGTCCGCTCCAGCGGGACGGCGCCCGGCAGGTTGTCGATGCCGATGACCGGGATGCCCTCGGCCGCCGCCCACGAGGTCAGCGACTCGGTGTCCGAGTGGTGCCGCACGTGCTGGTAGCGGTCGGTGACCATGGCGCCCCGCCGGTTCCAGCGGCGCCGGCCCACGATGTGGACCTCCTTCGCCAGGAACGCGTTGGCGGTCCGCACCACCGAGCCGATGTTGAAGTCGTGGCCCCAGTTCTCCACCGCCACGTGGAAGTCGTGGCGGCGGGTGTCCAGGTCGGCGACGACCGCCTCGCGCGTCCAGTACCGGTAGCGGTCCACGACATTGCGCCGGTCGCCGCCGGCCAGCAGCTCGGGGTCGTACCGCTCGTCCCGCGGCCACGGCTCCGGGTGCGGCCCGACGCCGATCTCGGGGCCGAACCCCTCGTCGTACTGGACCGGCTCGGGCTGCTCTTCCGTGGTGCTCACCCGACGAGGGTACGGGGACCCGGCTCCTCACCCGTACGGCGCTGCTCGGGCAGCGCCTCGGCGGGGCCCTCGGCCGAGGCGCCGGCGGAGGTCTCGGCCTCGGCCTCGGCGGGGGTCCGCTTCAGCAGCCGGTCCCTGCCCTTCACCACCCGGGCGCCCAGCCAGACCAGGAACGCCGTCGGCAGGAACACCGCGTCGGCGGAGATCATCGCGAGCGAGAAGACCGGCAGTCCGAGAAGGACCGCGATCCCGGCGTGCTCCATCATCATGACGACGAGCAGGACGTTCTTGACCTTGCGGTTGAAGAGCGTGAACGGGAACGCGACCTGGACGATCACCGTGCCGTAGGTCAGCAGCATCACCATGATCCCGCTGGACCCGAGCAGATCGGACAGCGCGGGCCAGGGCGAGAAGTAGTCCAGGTGGAGCGGGTAGAACAGCGCCGTCCCCTCCTGCCAGCGCGAGCCCTGGATCTTGTACCAGCCGGCCGTGGCGTAGATCAGGCAGACCTCCACCATGAGCACGGCGAGGACGGCGTTGTGCGCGAGGTTGGCCAGGGCGTCCAGCATGATCCGCGGCTCCCCGGGCGCCACCCGGCGGACCAGCCACCACAGGCCGTTCCCGAGCCACAGCACCCACAGCAGCACCGGCACCCACCACTCGCCGGTGACATCGCTGAACCACGTGGCGGCCAGCAGGAACCCGCCGAGCACGACCCACAGCAGCGGTCCGACGACATCCCGGCGCGGAGCCTCCCCGGCCTCGGCCGCGCGGGCCTCACGGGCCGCCCGGCGGGCATCGAGCGACCACACCCGGCCACAGCGGGTGAACACCAGGTAGATCGAGACGAGGTGCAGGACGTTGTCGCCGCCGTCGCCCACGAAGACGGACCGGTTCTGCAGCGAGAGCACGCCGACCATGAAGACCACGGACACGGCCCGGGTGCGCCAGCCCACCAGGAGCAGCGCGGCGGACAGCACCGCGAGACCGTAGACGATCTCGAACCAGAGCCCGCCGTCCGACCACATGAGCGCGGTGAAGGCCTTGTTGTCGTCGATCAGGCGGTGCGCCATCTCCCACGACCAGGGGGAGTCGGGACCGTACAGCAGGTGCCGGTGGGGCAGCTCGCGCAGCAGGAAGACCAGCCAGGTCAGCGAGAAGCCGATCCGTACGATCGCGCTCTGGTACGGGGCGAGTGCACGGCCCGTGACGGCCTGCACGCCGCGGGCGAGCCGGCGGTCGAAGGGCTCGCGGGCACGCGCGCGCGTGGCGTGGGAGGTACTCATCGGCCCGCCTCCGTGCGGCTCGCGGCGGCACCGGCGGACCGGTCGGCATCGGTGATCCTCCACCACGGGAGCTCGCGGTAGGAGGGGGTGGACCGCGACTTCTCGGTGCTCCACTGCGGGGCGGGCACGGCCCGGGAGACGGTGCGGAGCTGGATGCGCCGCACGTCGGGGCCGACGGGGCGCCCGTCACGGCGTTCGATGGCGTCGAGCCTGAGCATCGCGAGCCGGCGCATGTACTGCTCCGAGAGGGTGCCGCGCAGCCCGTTGGGGCGGTTGGCGTCGTTGTGCGTGTTGAGGTAGAAGTCCACGGCCCTGCGGAGCTGGTTCTGCTGGGAGTGGCTGGGCAGCGGGTTGTGGCGGATGGCCTCGGCGTCCTGCGCGGTGAGGTCGATCCAGCCGGTCGTGCCGCGGCCGCCGTCGGCGTCGACGAGCTCGGCACGGACCTCGACGGAGACGTTCGTCTGGAGCGGATTGGGCGCGAAGAGCTTCCAGTTCTGCTCGAACTCGGGGTAGATCCAGTCGTCGACGGCCTCGCCGTGCCGCTTGGTCAGCGTGTTGGACGGCGCCACGTGCAGGAAGACCATCGCCAGGTGCACGCAGGTGAACACCGCGACGACGGCGAGCGCGACGGCGACGACGACCTGGTACGGCAGCGAGAGGGCCATGATCCCGGTGCCGGTGCTCCCGGTGCCGGCGGTCCCGTTCCCGGTGCCGCTGCTCCCGGTGCCCTTGCTTTCGCCCTGGGTGCCGGCAGGGGCGCCCGGGGTCTCAGGAGGGCTGATCGGCGGGTCCTCCGGGGGTCTCCGCCCGTCGTCACTCACCTCGACCGCGTCCTTTTCGACGTACGCGTCCATCCCGCCCCGATCCCGATCGGCCCACCTCGGTTATCCACAGGGTTGACACCATACGGGCCGCCGACCCACCATTGAAGTCATTCAACCGAACGATCGGTCGGTAGGGGGTCTGATGACCGCAGTGACGGCAGGGACGGCAGGGACCACGGGCGTGCCCGGCGTGTCGGACACGGCCGCGGCGGCGGAGCAGGCCGCCTACGAGGCCGTGTTCGACGCCGCCGTCGCCGCCGACGAGCGGATCGAGCCGCGCGACTGGATGCCCGAGGCCTACCGGGCCTCGCTCGTCCGCCAGATCGCGCAGCACGCCCACTCCGAGATCATCGGCATGCAGCCCGAGGCGAACTGGATCACCCGCGCGCCCTCCCTGCGGCGCAAGGCGATCCTCATGGCCAAGGTGCAGGACGAGGCCGGCCACGGCCTGTACCTGTACAGCGCGGCCGAGACCCTCGGCACCAGCCGCGACGAGCTGCTCGACAAGCTGCACTCCGGCCGCCAGAAGTACTCCTCGATCTTCAACTACCCCACGCTGACCTGGGCCGACGTCGGCGCGATCGGCTGGCTCGTCGACGGCGCCGCCATCACCAACCAGGTCCCCCTCTGCCGCTGCTCCTACGGCCCGTACGCCCGCGCGATGGTCAGGGTCTGCAAGGAGGAGTCCTTCCACCAGCGCCAGGGGTACGAGGCACTGCTCGCCCTGTCGAACGGCACCGAGGCCCAGCACGCCATGGCGCAGGACGCGGTGAACCGCTGGTGGTGGCCCTCGCTGATGATGTTCGGCCCGCCGGACGACGAGTCGACCCACACCGCCCAGGCGATGGCCTGGAAGATCAAGCGCCACTCCAACGACGAACTGCGCCAGCGCTTCGTCGACATCGCCGTCCCGCAGGCCGAGGCCCTCGGCCTCACCCTCCCCGACCCCGACATCCGGTGGAACGAGGAGCGCGGGCACTACGACTTCGGCCCGATCGACTGGACCGAGTTCTGGGACGTCCTCAAGGGGAACGGCCCCTGCAACGACCAGCGGCTGAGCAAGCGGCGCCAGGCCCACGAGGACGGCGCCTGGGTCAGAGAAGCCGCGGCGGCCTACGCGGAGAAGCACACCGGAAAGCACGGGGAGGCACAGGCATGACGACCGACGGTTGGCCGCTGTGGGAGGTGTTCGTGCGCTCCCGCCGCGGACTGTCCCACACCCACGCGGGCAGTCTCCACGCACCCGACGCGGAGATGGCCCTGCGGAACGCCCGCGACCTGTACACCCGCCGGTCCGAAGGCGTGTCGATCTGGGTCGTCCCCTCGGCGGCGATCACCGCCTCCTCGCCCGACGAGAAGGACCCCTTCTTCGAGCCGGCCGCGGACAAGCCCTACCGCCACCCGACCTTCTACGAGATCCCGGAGGGGGTGAAGCACCTGTGACCGGCACCACCGACACCGACGCCGTCACCGCCGCCGCGGCGCTCGCCCTCGGCGACGACGCCCTCGTCCTCTCCCACCGCCTGGGCGAGTGGGCCGGCTCCGCCCCCGTCCTGGAGGAGGAGGTCGCCCTGGCCAACATCGCCCTCGACCTCCTCGGCCAGGCCCGGATCCTGCTCTCCCTCGCCGGGGACGAGGACGAACTGGCCTACCTCCGCGAGGAGCGCTCCTTCCGGAACAGCCAGCTGGTCGAGCAGCCGAACGGCGACTTCGCCCACACCATCGCCCGGCAGCTCTACTTCTCCACCTACCAGCACCTCCTGTACGGGCAGCTGGCCACCGGCGACGGCCCCTTCGCCGGCCTCGCCGCCAAGGCCGTCAAGGAGGTCGCCTACCACCAGGACCACGCCGAGCACTGGACCCTCCGCCTCGGCGACGGCACCCCCGAGAGCCACCAGCGGATGCAGCGCGCCTGCGACGCCCTCTGGCGCTACACCGGCGAACTGTTCCAGCCCGTCGACGGCCTCGACCTGGACCTCCCCGCCCTGGAGACCGCCTGGCTGGACTCCGTCACCGACATCCTCGGCCGGGCCACGCTCACCGTCCCCTCCGGACCGCGCACCGGCGCCTGGGCCGCGGGCGCCGGCCGACAGGGCCTGCACACCGAATCCTTCGGACGGATGCTCGCCGAGATGCAGCACCTGCACCGCAGCCACCCGGGGGCGACATGGTGACCATGACGGCCCTGGAAGAGGAACTGAGCCGCATCGCCGGCTCCGTCCCCGATCCGGAGCTGCCCGTCCTCACCCTGGAGGAACTCGGCGTCATGCGGGGCGTGCACGTCCTCGGCCCCGGCCGGGTCGAGGTCTCCCTCACCCCCACCTACACCGGCTGCCCCGCCATCGAGGCGATGGCCTCCGACATCGAGCACGCCCTCCACCAGCACGGCGTACCCGACGTCACCGTCGTCACCGTCCTCGCCCCGGCCTGGTCCACCGACGACATCAGCGAGGAAGGACGGCGCAAGCTCACCGAGTTCGGCATCGCCCCGCCCCGCCCCCAGGGACCCGCCGGCGGCCCCGTACCGCTCACCCTGGCGATCCGCTGCCCGCACTGCGGATCCACCGACACCGAGCTCCTGAGCCGCTTCTCCTCCACCGCGTGCAAGGCACTGCGCCGCTGCACCGCCTGCCGCGAACCGTTCGACCACTTCAAGGAGTTGTAGATGGAGTCCTCAGCCGCCGGACGGGCCGGATTCCATCCCCTCAGGGTGAGCGAGGTCGACCGGCTCACGGACGACTCCGTGGCCGTCACCTTCGCGGTCCCGCCCGAACTCCACGAGGCCTACCGCCACCTCCCCGGCCAGCACCTCGCCCTGCGCCGCACCGGCGAACAGGGAGAGGAGATCCGGCGCACCTACTCCATCTGCGCCCCCGCCTCCCCGGCCGGCGAGCCCCCCGTCCTGCGCGTCGGCATCCGCCTCGTCGACGGCGGCTCGTTCTCCACGTACGCCCTCAAGGAACTGGCCGTCGGCGACCTCGTCGAGGTCATGGAGCCGATGGGCCGCTTCGCGCTCACCCCGCGCCCCGGCCACTTCGCCGCGGTCGTCGGCGGCAGCGGCATCACCCCGGTCCTGTCGATGGCGGCCACCCTGCTCGCCCGCGAGCCGGAGGCCCGGTTCTGCCTGATCCGCAGCGACCGCACCGCCGCGTCCACGATGTTCCTCGACGAGGTCGCCGACCTCAAGGACCGCTACCCGGACCGCTTCCAGCTGGTCACCGTGCTCTCCCGGGAGGAGCAGCAGGCCGGTCTGCCGTCCGGCCGCCTCGACCGCGAGCGGCTCGCCGGACTGCTGCCCGCGCTGCTGCCCGTCGACACGATCGACGGCTGGTTCCTCTGCGGCCCCTTCGGACTGGTCCAGGGCGCCGAGAAGGCGCTGCGCGGCCTGGGCGTCGACCGCGCCCGGATCCACCAGGAGATCTTCCACGTCGACGACGGCTCCGCACCCGCGCCGGCCCCCGCGGCCGACGCCCCGGCGCACGCCACCCTGACCGCGACCCTCCACGGCCGCTCCGGCACCTGGCCCGTGGAGCGCGGCGAGACGCTCCTCGACACGGTGCTCCGCGCCCGCGCGGACGCCCCGTACGCCTGCAAGGGCGGGGTGTGCGGCACCTGCCGCGCCTTCCTCGTCGGCGGAGAGGTGCGGATGGACCGCAACTTCGCCCTGGAGCCGGAGGAGACCGAAGCCGGATACGTCCTGGCCTGCCAGTCCCACCCGGCCACGCCGGACGTGGAGCTGGACTTCGACCGCTGAGAACGGCTGAGAACGGCAGAGAACCGCCGACAACCGCCGAGAACCGCTGACGAGCCGCTGACGCGGCGGTGGCGCCCGACGAAGTGCGGGCGCCACCATTCCCTTCCCCTAGAACCTGTTCTATCTTGACGATCCGTCAGACAGAGACAGGCGACGGCAACGGGAAGGCAGCACCGTGGACTTCACCTTCACCGAAGAACAGCAGGCGGCCGTCGAGACGGCCAAGGCGGTCTTCAAGGACGTCACGCCCGACGCCGTCCCGAGCCCCGCCCTCACCCCCGGCGCCGTGGCCGAGGACCACGACCGGCCGCTCTGGTCCCGCCTCGCCGCCGCCGACCTCCTCGGCCTCACCCTGGCCCCCGAACACGACGGCGCCGGACTCGACCCCGTCGCCCTCTGCCTCGTCCTGCGCGAGTCGGCCCGCGTCCTGGCCCGCGTCCCACTCCTGGAAACCAGCGCCGTCGCCCTCACCGTCGAGCGCCACGCCCACCCCCGTACGGCCGCCGAGCTGCTCCCCCGGGTCGCCCGCGGCGAACTCGTCCTCACCGCCGCCTCACAGGGACGCACCGGCCACGAACCCGCCGACCGCGCCGTCACCGCACGCCGCGACGGAGCCGACTGGATCCTCGACGGCCTCCAGACCGCCGTCCCCTGGGCCCACACGGCCGACCTCATCGCCGTACCGGCACACACCACCGAGGACCGCACGGTCCTCGCCCTGGTGCCCCGCACCCACGAGGGCCTCACCCTCACCGCCCAGTACTCGACCAGCGGCGAACTCCTCGCCGAGCTACGCCTCGACGCCGTACGCCTCGACGACACGAACGTCATCGACGCCGACGGCGCCTGGGAACGACTGCGCGGCCTCCTCACCACCGGCACCTGCGCGCTCGCCCTCGGCCTCGGCGAGGCCGTCCTCGCCATGACGAGCCAATACACCGGAAAACGCGAACAGTTCGGCCACCCCGTGGCCACCTTCCAGGCCGTCGCCGTCCAGACCGCCGACCGCTACATCGACCTGCGCGCCATGGAGGCCACCCTCTGGCAGGCCGCCTGGCGCCTCTCCAGCGACGCGGACGGAGCCCTCCCCGCCGCGGGGGACATCGCCGTCGCGAAGATCTGGGCCTCCGAAGGCGTACGACGCGTCGTCCAGACCGCCCAGCACCTGCACGGCGGCTTCGGCGCCGACACCGACTACCCGCTGCACCGCTACCACGCCTGGGCCAAGCACCTCGAACTGTCCCTCGGCCCCGCCGCGGCCCACGAGGAGGCCCTCGGCGACCTGCTGGCCGCCCACCCCCTCGGCTGAGGCCTCAGCCGAGCCTCAGAGGACGAACGCCGGGCTGCCGCCCTCCGCGACCATCGGACGCCCGGCACCGTCCCACGCCAGCATCCCGCCGTCCACGTTCACGGCGTCGAAACCCTGCTGCACCAGGTACTGCGTGACCTGCGCCGAACGGCCACCCACCCGGCACATCACATACGCGCGACCGCGCTCGGCCACGGCCTCCGTCACCTCACCGAAACGGGCCACGAAGTCGCTCATCGGCACGTGCAGCGCACCCTCGACATGACCGGCCGTCCACTCGTCGTCCTCCCTGACGTCCAGCACCAGGGCATCGGCCGGCACGGAAGCCGCGTCAACCGAGGGCAGCGGGGAGAAATTCATGGGACAAGCCTTCTCTCGTCGGTACCGCCCGAAGGGCTCGGGCGCACGGAAAACCTACTGCACCAGCTCCGCCAGCTCGCTCTCCCGCTCGGAGACCTGCGCGAGCAGCTGCTCGGCGATCTCCTCCAGGAGCTGGTCAGGGTCGTCGGGCGCCATCCGCAGCATCGCGCCGATCGCACTCTCCTCCAGCTCACGCGCCAGCGCCGACAGCATGTCCTTGCGCTCGGCCAGCCACTCCAGGCGCGCGTACAGCTCCTCGCTCTCGCTGAGCCGCTCCTCGACCGGCACCGGTCCGGCCTCCCACTCCGCGGAGAGCTCCCGCAGCAGGGCCTCGTCGCCGCGGGCGTAGGCGGCGTTCACGCGCGTGATGAACTCCTCGCGCCGCTTCCGCTCGTCCTCCTCGCGCGCCAGGTCGGGGTGGGCCTTGCGGGCCAGCTCGCGGTAGAGCCTGCGGGCCTCCTCAGCGGGCCGGACCCGCTTCGGCGGCTGCACCGGCCGGTCGGTGAGCATCGCGGCGGCCTCGGGGGAGAGGCCGTCGCCGTCGATCCAGTCGTGGAACAGCTCGTCCACCCCGGGCATCGGCAGCACCGCGGCCCGCGCGTCCCGCGCCCGCCGCAGATCCTCGGGGTCCCCGGTACGGGCCGCCCGGGCCTCGGCGATCCGCGCGTCGAGCTCGTCGAGCCGCGCGTACATGGGCCCGAGCTTCTGGTGGTGCAGCCGCGAGAAGTTCTCCACCTCGACCCGGAAGGTCTCGACGGCGATCTCGAACTCGATCAACGCCTGCTCGGCCACCCGAACAGCCCGCTCCAACCGAGCCTCGGGCCGCTCGTCCCCGGGTCCTTCGTTCACACCCTGGTCCTCGCTCACGTCCACGCCGCCCACGTCCTCGTTCCGCCTCGTCCCACCCAGCCTACGGTCCTCTCGGGGGGGCCTCCCCCTCCCTCCCCCTCCCTCCCCTCCCCCCTCGGCTGCCCTGGTGCCGGAGGCGACGCCCCGGGCCCCCTTGCTCCCCGCCCGTGCCGGGCGTCAGACGCCGAGCTCCGCCGCGATGCGGCCCGTGCGGACGGCCGAGAGCAGGTCGGCGTGGTCGGCCGTGGTGCGGTCCGCGTAGCTGACGGCGAAGGAGGCGACGGCCTCGTCGAGCTCCTCGTTCTTGCCGCAGTAGCCGGATATCAGGCGCGGGTCGGCGCTGTGGGCGTGCGCACGGGCGAGCAGGGCCCCGGTCATCCGCCCGTAGTCGTCGAGCTGGTCCGCGGTGAGGGCGGCGGGATCGACGCTGCCCTTGCGGTTGCGGAACTGCCGCACCTGGAACGGACGCCCGTCGACCGTGGTCCAGCCGAGCAGGATGTCGCTGACGACCTGCATCCGCTTCTGCCCGAGCACCACGCGCCTCCCCTCGTGACCGGCGTCCGGCACGGTGAAGCCGGCGGCCGGCAGATGCGGCAGGAGAGCCGACGGCCGGGCCTCCTTCACCTGGAGCACGAGCGGCTCGCCCCGGTGGTCGAGCAGCAGGACCACATAGGAGCGGGTGCCGACGCTCCCGGTGCCGACGACCCGGAAGGCCACGTCGTGGACGGCGTACCGGGCGAGGAGCGGCAGTCTGTCCTCGGACACGGTCTCCAGGTAGGCGCCGAGGGATTCGGCGACCTCGGCCGCTTCGCCGTCCGGGATCCCGCGCAGCACCGGGGGAGCGGCCACGAATCTGCGGCCGCCGCCGTCGGTGTCCGCGACGGCCTCGGTCGACCGGGCGGCGAACCGGGCGCTGGTGTTGTTGCGGGCCTTGGCGGAGACCCGTTCGAGGGTGCCGAGGAGGTCGCGGGCGTCGGTGTGCGAGACGAGTTCCTCGTCGGCGATCGCGTTCCAGGCGTCGAGCGCGGGCAGTCGGGCGAGGAGGCGCATGGTCCGGCGGTACGCGCCGACGGTGTCGAAGGCGGCGGCCCGGCACACGTCCTCGCTCGCTCCCACCTCACGGCCGGCGAGGACGAGGGAGGTGGCGAGCCGCTTGAGGTCCCATTCCCAGGGGCCGACGACGGTCTCGTCGAAGTCGTTGAGGTCCATGACGAGCCGGCCGCGGGCGTCGCCGTAGAGGCCGAAGTTGGCGGCGTGCGCGTCGCCGCATATCTGGGCGGCTATCCCGGTGACGGGCGTCCCGACGAGGTCCTGGGCCATCAGCCCGGCGGAACCGCGCAGGAAGGCGAAGGGGCTCGCCGCCATCCTGCCGACCCGTATCGGGGTGAGCTCGGGGACCCTGCCGCGGCTCGATTCCTCGACGGCGCGCACGGCGTCCGGGCGGTCGGCGGCGAGGGCCGGCCGGTCGTGCGAGGAGCGGGGCACCCGCTCGCGCAGCTGCCTGCCGCGGTCCTTGGGGGAGACCCCGGTGCCGGGGGCGACGCGGCGCGCGAACCCCTGCACGTGCGGGACGCGCGCCCCGTCCTGTGCTCCGTCCGTACCGCGCTGTCCTGGCACGACGGCCCGGATCTCGTCCATGGGACGCCCTCCCCCGATGCGATGTCCAACATCATCCGGCCCCGACCGTACCGCCGTTCGCGATCGGCCGTCTCCCCCTGTGGACAACGCACCCGGGAGCCTGTGGACAACCTCCTGAACCCCCGCTCGGAGCGGGTGCTCAGACGGCGACGGCCTCCTCGATCTCCTCCTCGATCTCCCTCTCGGCCGCCTTCTCCGCCTCGGCCTCGGTCGCGGTTCGGGCATCGGCACCCGTCCCGGCTTCCACCGGTGTCCGGCGCCGGCGCTCCGTGAGCCCGGCGACGACGACGAGCGCCGCACCGGCGAGGAGCCAGAGGACGAGGACGAGGAGGTTGCGGCCGAGCCCGTGGCCGTCGAAGTAGACGTGGCCGCGTACGCCCTCGACGAAGCCGGCGCCGTTCCAGAAGGCGTGCAGCGCGCCGAAGAAGCCGGGCTGGAGCTCGGGCCGGTAGATGCCGCCGGAGCTGGTGAAGTTGAGCATGACGAAGAGCACCATCACGCCGAGCGTGGTCCAGCGGCGCAGGAAGGTGTGCAGGCCGACGCCGACGGCGAGGATGCCCGCCGCGTACAGCCAGGACATCGCCCATACGCCGCCGAGGCCCTGGTCGACCAGGTGGAAGACCGGCCCGGCGAAGAGGGTGCCGACGAGGCTGACGACGAGCGACATGGCGGCGGCGAGGAGGGCCCTGATCCGCATGGGCAGGGCGGCGCCGGCTCCGCCGATGACGGCGACGGAGGCGTACGCGCCGATGCTGAGGGCGACGAGCAGGAAGAAGATGCCCTGGCCCGTGGGGTCGCCGGAGGCGGTGGGGGCGATGTCGGTGACCTTGAGCGGCGCGTCCTGGGCGGCGGCGACCTTGGTGAACACCTTCTCGACCGCCATGGCGCTGGTGTCGGAGGAGCCCGAGGCGACGAGCAGCTCGGGGTGCTTCCCGGGGACGTAGGCGCCGAAGCTTCGCTGCTCGCGGAGTGCGGAGACGGCCGTGTCCCGGTCCACGACGGTACGGACGTCGAGGGCGCCGTCGCCCTTGTTCTGGAGGGTCTGCGCGAGGACCTGCGTGGTGGGGCCGGAGCCGACGACGTCGACGCGGAGGTCGTGGGGTTCGGGCGCGTGGAAGGCACCGAGGTAGGCGAGCCCCATGCCGACGCACATCAACAGGGGGGTGAGCAGATGTCCGAGGACATGCCGCAACGCACCGCTGGTGTTCGGTCCTGCGGTCACCGAGACCTCCATGGTTGGCTTTTACAACTAAAGAACCGTTGTACTATACAACCGAAAGCCCGCAGGGGGCGACCGGCGTCCGGGCACCCCCGAACGACAACAGGGAGCGCACGATGACCGGCGGCGCACAGCCACCCCGCGAGGCGTCCGTGGACGTCATCCAGCGCGAACTGACGGCCTTCGCCCGCCGGGCGCGCGCCGCGGCGGCCCGGGTCCACCCCGAGCTCCCGCTCGTCTCGTACACGCTCCTCGCCCATATCGAGGAGCAGCGCGGCTGCCGGGCCACCGACCTCGCGGCCCACTACTTCCTGGACAAGTCGACGGTGAGCCGTCAGATCGCGGGCCTGGAGAAGCTAGGTTTCGTCGAGCGCCGCCCGGCCCCCGACGACCACCGGGTGCACGTCCTGCACCCCACGGAGGCCGGCACCAGGGTCCTTACCTCGGCCCAGACGAGCCGCATGGCCGCGTTCCAGGAGCGCCTGGAGGACTGGCCGGCCGAGGACCTCGCCCAGTTCGCCGCGTACCTGCTGCGCTACAACGCCGCGGCCACGAGCACGGCCATCCCGCCGAACTGAACCCCAGCCACAAGCACCGCCACCCCGCCGAACCGAGCCGCGCCCCGGACCCTCCTACAGCCCCGCGTCCCGCGCGAGCAGCGCCGCCTGGACGCGGTTCTCGCAGTGCAGCTTGGACAGGATCCGGCTCACGTACGTCTTCACCGTGGCCTCGCTCATGTGCAGCCGTCTTCCGGCGTCGGCGTTGGAGAGTCCTTCCCCGAGCAACGCCAGGACGTCCCGCTCCTTCTCGCCGAGCGCCGCCACCCGTGCCCGCGCCTCCTCGGCGCGTGCCGTCTCCCGGCCTGTGGCCAGCCGCTCCACCACGTGCCGGGTGGCGGCCGGCGACAGATACGCGTCTCCCGCCGCGGCCGCCCGCACCGCTCCGATCAGCTCGGCGGGCGCCGTGTCCTTGAGCAGGAACCCGGCGCCGCCGTGCTCCAGGGCCCGCAGCACGTTCTCCCGCTCCCCGAAGGTCGTCAGGATGATCACCCGGGCCGCGGGCGCCGCCCGGCGCATCTCCGGCAGGGCCGAGAGGCCGTCGAGCACCGGCATCTGGATGTCGAGCAGCACCACGTCGGCGGCGTGCGCCCGCGCGGCCTCGACGGCCGCCCGTCCGTCGGCCGCCTCCCCGACGACCTCGATCCCCGGGTCCGAGATGAGGATCATCCGGATCCCGGCCCTGATCAGAGGCTCGTCGTCGGCGATCACGACCCTGATGGGCTGCCCTGCCACAGCTTCTCCCCCACGCCTCCGGTACGGGCGGTGCAGCGCTACCGCTGCTCGACCACGTACGACTTCTTCTCGATCAGCTTGCCGTCCTTGAAGCAGAACCGGAAAACGGGCTCCTCCTCATAGGTCTCGCCCATCTCGGAGGACATCAGGACCAGGCAGCTGGAGCCCTCCGGCCGGGCGGGACCCGTCCCGCCGAGGCCCGCCGTGGCGATGGTGTCGCCCGAGGGCAGCTGGTCACGGACCTCCTTCTCGGTCATCCCGACCTTCACCGCCTCGTACTGGGCGGGGTCGATCATCCCTTCCTTCAGCGAGCCCATCAGGAAGTAGAGGCCGAAGCCCCCGGCCACCACCAGCAGGACGAGCGCCGCGAACGCGATCCCGCAGCCCAGCGCGATCGCCCCGCCCGTGCTCCTGGTCCTGCCCCCACGCACCGCCATCGCCAGCTCCCGCTCCGTGAACGTCCAGTCGGCCGGTCCGACCGTGACCGGACGACCATGGCCCACCAGCGGTTTCGTGGTCTGCTGCCGGAAGTCGTCGGCCTCATCGACCAAAGGCGCTGCCTCGACGACCGGCGCCGCCCCGTACGGCAGCATCCCGGCCACCCGGAACCCGCCGCCGTCGGCCGGGCCCGCGTGACACATGCCGCCCACGAGACGGGCCCGCTCGGCGAGCCCGGCCAGGCCCTGTCTGCCGCTCACGACGTCCTTCGCCGGTCCGTCCACCGGCTCCCCGTTGACGACCTCGACGACGAAGGTGTCCGGCTCGTACCGCAGCTCGACGCCGATCGGCGTCCCCGGCGCGTACTTGTAGGCGTTGGTCAGGGCCTCCTGCACGATCCTGTACGCGGCGTGGTCGGCGGCCGGCGCCAGCGGTCTCTCGTCCCCCAGCCGCCGCAGTCCGACCGAGGTGCCGGCCGCCCGGGCCGCCGCGACGAGCCCCTCGATGCCGGCGATCCCGCGGGCGGCCCGTCCCGTCTCGTCCCCGGCCGGTGCGGGTGCCGTCGCCGTCCCGTCCTCGGCCGCGACGCCGTCGCGGAGTATCCCGACGACCTCCCGCAGCTCGTGCATGGCGGTCACCGACGCGTTCCGCAGGACGCCGACGACCTCGCGCTGTCGCTCGCCCAGCTCCCGGTCCACTTCGAGGGCCCCGGTGTGCACGGCGATCAGCGCCAGCTGGTGCCCGAGGCTGTCGTGCATGTCCTGGGCGATCCGCTGCCGCTCGCGCAGCCGGGCATGCCAGACCAGCATGCTCCGCTCCCGCACCAGCTGCGCGTTGCTCTCCTGGAGGGCGTGCAGCAGGGTCCGCCGCTGCGTCCAGTACCGGTGGGCGAGCCCGGGGGCCAGGGTGGTGCCCAGGTAGTAGAGGGCCGCCAGGAAGGCGACGGAGAGCAGTCGCTGCCGGTCCCAGGTCTCCAGGAGCGTCCCGCCGACGTTCAGGACGAAGGCGGCGATGAACGCGGCCAGCGCCCGCCCGGCACTGGCGACGTACCGGCCGGACGACCAGCCGAGCACGATGAGCAGGGGCGCGAGGCCGGGCAGGAAGGGCGCGATCCCGGCGGTGACGACGAGCACGCTCGCGGGAAGTCTGCGCCGCAGCAGCGACAGCAGGGCGGTGCCGACGGCGACCCCGGCGAGGGGCCAGCCCTCGCCGCCCATGAGTTCCTCGGCGCCCGCGGCGAGCAGCGCGAGGACCACCGCGAGGGCCACCTCGCCGGTGATCCTGCGCCGCGACCACTGTCCGGGCACGGCGAACCAGCGCCACCAGGCGGCGGCCCCGGACCCGATCCCCGGCGCGGTCCGGCTCCCCGACTTCGACATTTCGTCCACGCTCGAACCCTAGGCAGCGAGCGGTGCCCCGGACGTCCCTCTTTCGTCTCGCCGTCGGACGACGAAAGTCGCGCGCCCGGCCCGTGACGAAAGGCGCGCGGCCCGGCCCGCGACGAAAGCCGCGCGCCCGGCCCACGTCCACCCGACGCCCGAGCCACCCGACGCCCCGAAGCCGGCCGACGCCCCGTCACCCTCCCGCGTGGGAAGGGTCACACCTGTGGACACATACGCGAAAGCCCCGTAGGTCGATGACCTACGGGGCTTCCGTCTGGTGCGCGAGGGGGGAGTTGAACCCCCACGCCCTTGCGGGCACTGGAACCTGAATCCAGCGCGTCTGCCTATTCCGCCACCCGCGCATTGGGTGATCTCCCTGCCCTCTCACTTTTCAGTGGGAGCGCCTGGCGACATCTGAAGATTAGCACGTCGCAGACCGTGGATTCACATCCGTTGTTTCGCCCCCGCTCCCGGAGAACAAGGGAGAGGGTGGGGCGCGGCGACGAGGCGCGGAGTCGAGAGGCACGGGACCGCGAAGCATGCGAGCGGGGAGGAGTGAGAAGGAGGAGGGAGGAGATGCAGGGGAGTAGGAAGGGAGAAGGAAGGGAGAAGGAGGGCGGAAGGGGACGGACCGCCCCGGAACCCGGGTCCAACCGCGGACCGAGCCTCCGCTCCCACAGCCGGGTGCGGGACACTGTCCACAGGCCGCCTCTACGATCCGTGGGGGAAGCCTGTGAGAGGTGACACTCGTCCACAGGGCAGAGAAGGGGAACCAGCCGATTTCCCGACGCGTGGATACGATCAGTAAGCAGTACCAGGGCGACAACGACGGAGGAGGTGCCCCATGGGAGTCCTGAAGCGTTTCGAGCAGCGTCTCGAAGGTCTGGTCAACGGCACCTTCGCCAAGGTCTTCAAGTCCGAGGTCCAGCCCGTCGAGATCGCCGGCGCGCTCCAGCGCGAGTGCGACAACAACGCGACGATCTGGAACCGCGAGCGGACCGTCGTCCCCAACGACTTCATCGTGGAACTGAGCACCTCGGACTACGAGCGTCTCAGCCCCTACTCGGGCCAGCTCGGCGACGAGCTCGCCGGCCTGGTCAGGGACTACGCGAAGCAGCAGCGGTACACCTTCATGGGCCCCATCAAGGTCCACCTGGAGAAGGCCGAGGATCTCGACACCGGCCTGTACCGCGTCCGCAGCCGCACGCTCGCGTCGAGTACGTCACAGCCGCAGCCGCCCTCCGGGGCGCCGCAGCACCACCAGCAGCAGGGCCGCGGCGGCTACGGGTACCCCCCGGCCGGCGCCCCGCCCATGCCCGCCTCCCCGCCTCCCGGCGCGCCCGGCCACCGGCCGACGGCGCCCGCGGGACGCCCGGCGGGCGGCCCCGGATCCATGCCCGGCCCCGCCACCCACGGCGGAGCGGGCGCTCCGGTGCGCCGCTGGATCGAGATCAACGGCACGCGCCATCAGATCTCCCGCCCGACCCTGGTCCTCGGCCGCAGCACCGACGCGGACGTGAGGATCGACGATCCCGGCGTCTCCCGCCGGCACTGCGAGATCCGGACCGGAACGCCCTCGACGATCCAGGATCTGGGATCCACCAACGGCATCGTGGTGGACGGGCAGCACACCACCCGCGCTACGCTCCGCGACGGCTCGCGGATCGTCGTGGGCAGCACCACCATCGTTTACCGGCAAGCCGAAGGGTGAAGCGGGGGCAATGTCAGAGCTGACCCTGACGGTCATGCGGTTGGGTTTCCTGGCCGTTCTGTGGCTGTTCGTCATCGTGGCCGTCCAGGTCATCCGCAGCGACCTGTTCGGTACGCGGGTCACCCAGCGCGGTTCGCGCCGCCAGGAGGCGCGGCCCCAGCAGAACGCGCGCCAGGCCGCCGCGCCTCCGCAGCAGCGCGGCCAGCAGAACGCGGGGGGCGGCCGCCAGCGCCGCGGCGCCCCGACCAAGCTGGTCGTCTCCGAGGGCACCCTCACCGGCACGACCGTCGCCCTCCAGGGCCAGACGATCACGCTGGGCCGGGCGCACGACTCGACGATCGTCCTCGACGACGACTACGCGTCCAGCCGCCACGCCCGGATCTACCCGGACCGGGACGGCCAGTGGATCGTCGAGGACCTCGGGTCCACCAACGGCACGTATCTCGACCGGACCCGCCTCACCACCGCCACACCCATTCCGCTGGGCGCGCCGATCCGGATCGGCAAGACCGTCATCGAGCTGCGGAAGTAGTGCTACATCATGAATAGGCGCGAGTGGAGCGAGCGAGCCGGGACGGTCCCCACCACGGGACGTGCCGCGCTCCCGACCGGAGCGACTGAAGCGACCGGCGTGACCGGAGCGACCGGAGGGTGGGCAGTGTGGGTCGAGACCGGCTGTACCCCGATGCAGCGTCGACAGGGCAGGTGGGCATGACTCTGTCCCTGCGATTCGCCGCGGGCTCGCACAAGGGCATGATCCGGGAGGGCAACGAGGACTCGGGCTACGCCGGTCCCCGGCTGCTCGCGATCGCGGACGGCATGGGCGGCCAGGCCGCCGGTGAGGTCGCCTCCTCCGAGGTGATCTCCACGCTCGTCACGCTCGACGACGACGTCCCCGGCTCCGACATCCTCACCTCGCTCGGTACGGCGGTGCAGCGCGCCAACGACCAGCTGCGGATGATGGTCGAGGAGGACCCGCAGCTGGAGGGCATGGGCACCACGCTCACCGCCCTGCTGTGGACCGGCCAGCGGCTCGGTCTCGTGCACGTCGGAGACTCCCGCGCCTATCTGCTCCGCGACGGTGTCCTCACCCAGATCACCCAGGACCACACCTGGGTCCAGCGCCTCGTCGACGAGGGCCGGATCACCGAGGAAGAGGCCACCACGCACCCGCAGCGCTCGCTCCTGATGCGCGCGCTCGGCAGCGGCGACCACGTCGAACCCGACCTCTCCATCCGTGAGGTCCGGGCCGGCGACCGCTATCTGATCTGCTCCGACGGCCTGTCCGGCGTGGTCTCGCACCAGACCCTCGAGGACACCCTCGCCAGCTACCAGGGCCCGCAGGAGACCGTGCAGGAGCTGATCCAGCTCGCGCTGCGCGGCGGCGGCCCCGACAACATCACGGTGATCGTCGCCGACGTCCTCGACGTCGACGGCGGCGACACCCTCGCCGGTCACCTCAGCGACACCCCGGTCATCGTGGGCGCGGTCGCGGAGAACCAGGCACAGCTGAACGACGGCGGGGCGATGCAGACCCCGGCCGGCCGCGCCTCGGGCCTCGGCCGCCCCGCGCCGCACCAGCAGCCGCCCGCCGGCGGCTTCGGTCCGCCCGGCAGCGGCGACGACCACGGCTACGGCGGCATGCCCCCGCAGGGCTCCTTCGACTCGTACACGGACGACGACTTCGTCAAGCCGCGCACCGGCCGCAAGTGGCTCAAGCGCTCCTTCTTCATCGTCCTCGTCCTCGCCGTCGTCGGCGGCGGCCTCTACGGCGCCTGGCGCTGGACGCAGACGCAGTACTTCGTGGGTGCCAAGGACCAGCACGTGGCGCTGTACCAGGGCATCAGCCAGGACCTGGCGTGGGTGTCGCTGTCGAAGGTCGAGAAGGACCACCCCGAGATCGAACTCAAGTACCTCCCCGCCTACCAGCGGAAGCAGGTCGAGGACACGATCGCGGGCGGCAGCCTCGGCAAGGCCGAGACGAAGATCTCCGAGCTGGCCGTGCAGGCCTCGGCCTGCAAGAAGGCCGAGCAGCGGCACGCCGCCGCCGAGAAGGCCGCCGACCAGGCGAGCAAGCCGCCGGCCACCCAGAAGCCGGGCACCGCCACCCCTGACTCCAAGCCCACCACAGCCGCTCCGTCCCCGGGTCCCACCCTCACCGCGGAGGAGCAGAAGCTGGCCTCGAACTGCGGCAAGCAGTAAGCACCCGTAGGGGGCCTTTCACCACCATGAGCGTTGTCACCAACACGACCACCATCGGCGCGATCGAGGCGCCGAGCCGCCGCAACACCGAGCTGGCGCTGCTCGCGTTCGCCGTCGTCATCCCGGTGTTCGCGTACCTCAACGTGGGCCTGGCCATCGACGGCAAGGTCCCGGCCGGCATGGCCGGGTACGGCCTCGGGCTCGCGCTGCTCGCGACCGTCGCCCATCTCGTGGTGCGCAAGTGGGCCCCGTACGCGGACCCGCTGCTGCTTCCCCTCGCGACCCTGCTCAACGGTCTGGGCCTGGTGCTGATCTGGCGTCTCGACCAGTCGCCGCGGCTGATCGCGACCTCGATGCGGCTGTACAAGAGCTTCAGCCCCGACGCACCCAGCCAGATGATGTACTCGGCGGTCGGCGTCGCCATGTTCGTGGGCGTGCTGCTGCTGCTCAAGGACCACCGCGTCCTCCAGCGCTACACGTACATCTCCATGGTCGCGGCCCTCGTCCTGCTGCTGTTGCCGCTCGTCCCGGGCCTCGGCGCGGACGTCTTCGGCGCCAAGATCTGGATCCGTATCGGCGGCTTCTCGATCCAGCCCGGTGAGTTCGCCAAGCTGGTCCTCGCCGTGTTCTTCTCCGGCTACCTGATGGTGAAGCGGGACGCGCTGGCGCTGGCCAGCCGCCGTTTCATGGGGCTCTACCTGCCGCGCGGCCGTGACCTCGGCCCGATCCTGACGATCTGGGCGGTCAGCCTCCTCATCCTGGTCTTCGAGAACGACCTCGGTACCTCGCTCCTCTTCTTCGGCATGTTCGTGATCATGCTGTACGTGGCGACGGAGCGGACCAGCTGGATCGTCATGGGTCTGCTGATGGCCGTGGCGGGCGCCGTGGTCGTCGGCTCCACCGCCAGCCACGTGCAGTCGCGTGTGGCCGCGTGGCTCGACCCCTTCGGCTGCCTGGAGACCGCCACCGACCAGAACATGCTGAACGCCTGTGACCAGATGACGCAGGTGCTCATGTCGTTCGGTTCGGGCGGCATCCTCGGCACCGGTCTCGGCCAGGGCAACTCCGACCTGATCCAGTTCGCCGCCAACTCCGACTTCATCTTCGCCACCGTCGGCGAGGAGCTCGGTCTGACCGGCGTCATGGTCTTCCTGCTGCTGTACGGCCTGATCATCGAGCGCGGCATCCGCACCTCCCTCGCCGCCCGCGACCCCTTCGGCAAGCTGCTCGCGATGGGCCTCTCCGGTGCCTTCGCGCTCCAGATCTTCGTCGTCGCCGGCGGTGTGATGGGGCTCATCCCCCTCACCGGTATGACCATGCCGTTCCTCGCGTACGGCGGTTCCTCCGTGATCGCCAACTGGGCCCTGATCGGCATCCTCATCCGGATCAGCGACACCGCGCGCCGTCCCGCGCCCGCGCCCGCCCCGTCCCCCGACGCCGAGATGACCCAGGTGGTCCGTCCGTGAACAAGCCGCTGCGGCGGGTCGCGATCTTCTGCGGCCTGCTGGTCCTCGCCCTGCTCCTGCGGGACAACTGGCTCCAGCTCGTCCGCGCCGACGAACTGAACGCCCACCCCAAGAACCGGCGCGTCCAGATCGAGCGGTACTCGAACGAGCGCGGCAACATCGTCGTCGACGGCAAGCCCATCACGGGCTCCATCGACTCGGGCGACAAGTTCTACAAGTACAAGCGGACCTATCTGGACGGCCCCATGTGGGCCCCCGTCACCGGGTACGCCTCGCAGGCCTACGACGCCAACCAGATCGAGAAGATCGAGGACGGCATCCTCACGGGCAACGACGACCGCCTCTTCTTCGACCGCACCATGGCGATGTTCACCGGTGAGAAGAAGAAGGGTGGCGATGTCATCACCACCCTCAACGGCGCCGCGCAGAAGGCCGCCTTCGAGGGCCTCGGCAGCAAGACCGGCGCCGTCGTCGCCATCGAGCCGAAGACCGGCAAGATCCTCGCGATGGCGTCCACGCCCTCGTACGACCCCTCCTCCTTCGCCGGCTACTCCGCCAAGGACGAGAAGGCCTGGGTCGCGCTGGAGAAGGACAAGAACAAGCCGAAGCTGAACCGCGCGATCCGCGAGATCTACCCGCCCGGCTCCGTCTTCAAGGTGGTCACCGCCGCCGCGGCGCTGGAGAACGGCAAGGTCAGCGACATCAACGCGCCGACCGACACTCCGGAGGGCTGGAAGCTCCCGCTCTCCACCAAGGAGATGGTCAACCACGCCAAGGGCTGTGCCAACGCCAGCCTGAACCGCGCCCTGGAGATCTCCTGCAACTCGGTCTTCGCGAAGCTCGGCGACGACATCGGCCGCGACAAGATGGTCGAGATGGCGGAGAAGTTCGGCTTCAACGCCGAGCAGTTCACCCCGGTCCGCTCCTCGGCCTCCGTCTACGACAAGAAGGCCGACCGCCCCGGTAACGCGCTCTCGTCGATCGGCCAGTTCAACACCGCGACCACCCCGCTGCAGATGGCGATGGTCACAGCGGCGATCGCGAACGACGGCAAGCTGATGAAGCCGTACATGATCGACCAGCTGCGCGCCCCGAACGTCGACATCATCAAGCAGAACGAGCCGGAGGAGCTGAGCCGCCCGGTCTCGCCGGAGACCGCGCAGAAGCTCCAGCAGATGATGGAGAACGTCGTCTCCAACGGCACCGGCGGCAAGGCCGACCTGAACATGGACGGCGTGAAGGTCGGCGGCAAGACGGGTACGGCCCAGCACGGCGAGAAGAACGCCAAGCGTCCGTACGCCTGGTTCATCTCGTACGCGAAGACGTCCGAGGGCTCCCCGGTCGCGGTCGCCGTCGTCGTCGAGGACTCGGCCGGCACCGACCGTGAGGACATCACCGGTGGTGGCCTCGCCGCCCCGATCGCGAAGGCCGTTATGAAGGCGGTCCTGAAGACCCGGGGCTGACCCCCCGGACCCCGTACGAGCCAGGTACCGGTCAGGTATCAGCTACCGGCCCCGGGCGGAACGCCTTCCCGGGGCCGGTAGCGTATGCGCGAACAGCACACACCGCCGGACCACCCATGGGTGCGGTCGGGACAGACGGAGAGGGCTGGATTAGCTATGGAAGAGCCGCGTCGCCTCGGCGGCCGGTACGAGCTGGGCCCGGTGCTCGGCCGTGGTGGCATGGCCGAGGTGTACCTCGCCCAGGACACCCGGCTCGGCCGCACCGTCGCCGTGAAGACGCTGCGGGCCGACCTGGCCCGCGACCCGTCCTTCCAGGCCCGGTTCCGCCGTGAGGCACAGTCCGCCGCCTCGCTCAACCACCCGGCGATCGTCGCGGTCTACGACACCGGTGAGGACTACGTCGACCAGGTCTCCATCCCGTACATCGTGATGGAGTACGTCGACGGGTCGACCCTGCGTGAGCTGCTTCACTCCGGGCGCAAGCTGCTGCCCGAGCGCACGCTCGAGATGACGGTCGGCATCCTCCAGGCGCTGGAGTACTCGCACCGCGCCGGCATCGTGCACCGTGACATCAAGCCGGCGAACGTCATGCTGACGCGCACCGGCCAGGTCAAGGTCATGGACTTCGGCATCGCGCGCGCCATGGGCGACGCGGGCATGACCATGACGCAGACCGCCGCGGTCATCGGCACGGCCCAGTACCTCTCCCCGGAGCAGGCCAAGGGCGAGCAGGTCGACGCCCGGTCCGACCTGTACTCCACCGGCTGCCTGCTCTACGAGCTGCTCACCGTCCGGCCCCCGTTCATCGGCGACTCCCCGGTCGCGGTCGCGTACCAGCACGTCCGCGAGGAGCCGCAGCCGCCGAGCAACTTCGACCCCGAGATCACACCCGAGATGGACGCCATCGTCCTGAAGGCGCTGGTCAAGGACCCCGACTACCGGTACCAGTCCGCCGACGAGATGCGCGCGGACATCGAGGCCTGCCTCGACGGTCAGCCGGTCGCGGCCGCCGCCGCGATGGGGATGGGCATGGCGGGCGCACCCGGGTACGGCGGGGGCTACGGCGGCTATCCGCCGGAGGACCAGCCGACCACCGCGCTGCGCCAGGCCGACCCGGCCGGCCAGACGTCGATGCTGCCGCCGGTCAACCCGGACGACGGCGGCTACGGCTATGACGACCGTCCGGACCGCCGTCGCGGCGGTGGCCAGAAGAAGTCGAACACCTCGACGATCCTGCTGGCTCTGGCGGGCGTCCTGGTGCTCGTCGGCGCGATCTTCATCGGTGTCTCGCTCTTCGACAAGAAGGACGCGCCGCAGAAGGTCACGATCCCGCAGCTGGTCGGCCAGACGATGGCCGTGGCGCAGGACCGCGCGACGAACGCCCAGGTGAAGGTCCAGCAGACCGGCACCGAGCGCTGCGACCAGCCCAAGGACACCATCTGCCGCCAGGACCCGGCCGCGGACGGCTCCGCGACGATGGACAGGGACGGCACGATCCAGGTGGTCGTCTCCGAGGGCGCCCCGCTCATCGAGGTCCCGGACGTCATGGAGCAGTCCCAGGAGCGGGCCGAGCAGACCCTCAAGGACAAGGGCTTCAAGGTCAAGGTCGAGCAGGAGGAGTCCGAGGAGGAGCCGGGCACGGTTCTGAAGCAGAACCCGGACGGCGGCACCAAGGCCGAGAAGAACTCCGAGATCACGATCACCGTCGCGAAGAAGCAGCTGACGGAGCTTCCCAGCGTCAAGGGCCGGACCTACGACCAGGCCGTCCAGCAGCTGAACTCGCTCGGCTTCACGAGCGTGACCAAGGAGGACGTCGACTCGCCCGAGCCCGCGGGCACGGTCGTCGACCAGACCCCGCAGGGCCCGTCGAACCAGCCGAAGGACGTCCAGATCACGCTGAAGGTCTCCAAGGGCCCGCAGCAGACCATGGTCACGATTCCCTCGGGTCTGACCGGCAAGACGTACAAGGAGGTCCGGGACCTGCTGCAGAGCCTGGGTCTGCAGGTCTCCCAGGCGGGCTCCGACAAGGAGGACGCCATGGTCATCAACACGAACCCGCCGGAGGGCACCCAGGTTCCCACCACCCAGCCGATCACCGTGAACACGATCGGCGGCGGAGGCGGGGGCAACAACGGCGGGAACCCCGGCGGCGGCTTCTTCGGCTGAGCCCCGCACGCACCCGGTACGCACACGGGAGAGCCCCGGCATCCAGTACGGATGCCGGGGCTCTCCCGTTTGTCTCGTCCGCCGATGCTCAGCGCAGCTCCGCCGGCGGGGTGCGGTCGCGGTCGACCTTCTCCGTGCGTTCCAGTTCGCCCCAGACGATGTAGCGGTAGTCCGAGGTGTACAGGGGGGTGCAGGTGGTCAGCGTGATGTAGCGGCCGGGCTTGGACCTGCCGGATTCCTTCGGGACGGGCTGGAGGACGTCCACGTTGAACTTCGTCGTCTCGGGCAGGGTCTTGTAGACCTTGTAGACGTACCAGGTGTCCTTCGTCTCGAAGACGATCGCGTCCCCGGTCTTCAACTTGTGGATGTTGTGGAATTTGGCGCCGTGCCCGTCCCGGTGCGCGGCGAGCGTGAAGTTGCCCTGCTTGTCCTGCGGCAGCGCGGACTTGATCGGGTCGGTGTAGTAGCCGGCCACGCCGTGGTTGAGGACGGCGGTGCCGGTGCCCTGCTTCACCAGGACCTCGCCGTTCTTCATGGCGGGTACGTGGAGGAAGCCGATGCCGTCCTTGGTGTCGAGCGCCCCGGGGCCCTGGTCGGCCCACTGGTCGCGGACCTGTGCGCCGTCCTTGTCGGCGGCGCGGTCGGCGAGGACGTTCGTCCACCACAGCGAGTAGACGACGAAGAGGCCGAGTACCAGGCCCGCCGTGATGAGGAGTTCGCCGAAGAGGCTGATGATCCCGGCGATCCGGTTGCGCGCGCGTGCCACTAGGTCGTCCCGTCGTCCCGTCCGGAGGTGTGGGGTCTCAGCCTACGAGCGCTGCCGGCTTTCCCTTGCTGCGCGGGCGTTCCTCGACCAGCTTGCCCCACACGATCATGCGGTACGTGCTGGTGAACTCCGGCGTGCAGGTGGTCAGTGTGATGTACCGGCCGGGGCCCTTGAAGCCGGACTGCTTCGGTACGGGGTCGATCACCGAGACGTTGGAGGGCGAGGTCTGCGGCAGGATGCTGGCCATCTCGTACGTGTAGTACGCGGTCTTGGTCTCGACGACGATCGGGTCGCCGGGCTTCAACTGGTTGATATACCGGAACGGTTCGCCGTGGGTGTTGCGGTGGCCGGCCACCGCGAAGTTGCCCTGCTTGTCGGCCGGCATGGCCGTCTTGAGCTTGCCCTCGCCGTAGTGGCCGACCATGCCCTTGTCGAGGACCTTGGGCTTGCTGATGCCCTCGGCGATGGGGGCGACGACGTCCAGCTTGGGGATGTACATGATGGCGAAGCCCTTGCCGGGCTCGAAGGCCTCGGGCTTGTCCTCGCCGCCGCCCTGGTTCCAGGTGTCCTCGATCTGCTCCTTGGCCCGGTCGGTCTCCTGGCCGGCGAGGACGTTCGTCCACCACAGCTGGTAGGTGACGAAGAGGAGCATGACGACGCCGAGGGTGATGAAGAGTTCTCCGACGACCCGGCTGGCGACGACGCCGACGCTGTCCTTGGCGGCGCGGGCGGCGCGCCGGGCCTCGACGCGGGAGAGGGGACGTCCTTCGGCGGCGGACGGCGCGGGGGTCGTGGGTGCGGCGGCGCGGTTGCGGCCGCGGCCGCCCTTGGCGGCGCGACGGCGCTCGGCCCGCCCGGGGCCGGGCCCCGGCTCGGCAGGCGCGTCGGACGGCGCCCCGGAGGGCTCTTCCACGGCCCGCAGGGGCATCGTCTCGTCCCGCGGGGCCTCCGGGGCCTCCTCCGCCTCGTACGCCCCGTACGAGGGCTCGTAGGGGGCCTCGGGGGCGTACGGCTCGGCGGGGGCGTAGGACTGCGCGGGGGCGTAGGGCTCGGCGGGCGGCGCGTACGACTCGGCGGCGGCCCCGTACGAAGGCTCCGCGGGCGCGTACGCGGCGCCGGCGCCGTACTGCTCGGCCTGCGGCGCGTACTGCTCAGCCTGTACGTGCTGCTCGGCCTGCGGCGCGTACTGCTCAGCCGGTACGTGCTGGTCCGCATGTACGTACGGTTCGGCGGGCGCGTACGGATCCCCGGGTATCGGCTCCTCGTCCGGCCCCGGCAGGTTGGTCGCCCGGAACCACGGCGAGCCCGTCGTCACGCGACGGCCTTGCCCACCACCGGAGCGAGCCCCGCCGACCGGCCGACCGCCCCCTTGTCGCCGCACTGCTCCAGCCAGTTGGCGAGCATCAGGTGCCCGTGCTCGGTGAGGACCGACTCGGGGTGGAACTGCACGCCCTCGACGGGGAGTTCACGGTGGCGCAGCCCCATGATGATGCCGTCGTCGGTCCGTGCCGTGACCTCGAGCTCGGCCGGCAGGGTGGCCGGCTCGGCGGCGAGGGAGTGGTAGCGGGTCGCGGTGAACGGCGAGGGGAGACCGGCGAAGACACCCTTGCCCCCGTGCGTGACGAGCGAGGTCTTGCCGTGCAGCAGCTCGGGCGCGCGGTCGACGACTCCGCCGTACGCCACGGCCATCGACTGCATGCCGAGGCAGACGCCGAAGACGGGCACGCCGGTGTCGGCGCAGTGCCGGACCATGTCGATGCAGACCCCGGCCTGTTCGGGCGCGCCGGGCCCGGGGGACAGCAGGACGCCGTCGAAGCCGTCCTGTGCGTGGCTCAGCTCGACCTCGTCGTTGCGGAGGACTTCGCACTCGGCGCCGAGCTGGTAGAGGTACTGAACGAGGTTGAAGACGAAGCTGTCGTAGTTGTCGACGACGAGAATTCGCGCGCTCACTGGCCGTCCACCGTCACATCGTTGAACGGAAGCAGAGGCTCCGCCCAGGGGAACACGTACTGGAAGAGGACATAGACGACCGCGAGGACCAGCACGATCGAGATCAGCGCCCGTACCCACGCGTTGCCCGGCAGATGCCGCCAGATCCAGCCGTACATGACGTGGACCGCCCCTTCCGTTCGTTACGGGGACCAGAGTACGGGGCGAGCGGGCCGTGAGGGGTCAGCTGCCCAAAGCCTGTGGACGGCCGTCGGTCACGGGGCGGGTGGCGTCGAGGTGCGCCCAGACGATCAGCCGGTGGCTGCTGCCCCACTCGGGGTCGCAGGTGGTGAGGGTGAGGTAGCGGCCGGGCCCGTCGAAGCCGGACTTCCTGGGGACGGGGTCGACGACGGCGGTGTCCCCGGGGACGGTCCGGTAGGGGCCGCGGTCGATCCGGTAGGTGAACCAGGTGGTGCCGTCGGTGAGGACGATCGCGTCGCCGGGGCGCAGCCGCGGGAAGTCCTTGAAGGGGTCGCCGTGGGTGCGGCGGTGCCCGGCGACGGCGAAGTTCCCGGTGCCGCCGAGCGTGGTGGTGCGGGTGTAGTGCCCGAGGCCCTTCTTCAGGACGTCGGGTCCCGTGCCTTCGAGGACGGGCCATTTCCAGTCGCGGCCGAGCCGGGGGACGTACATCACGGCGATGCCCTTGCCGGTGGCGTACGGCGCCGGTACGCGCGCGGGTGCGGGTGCGGCGGCGACGGGGGTGTCGGCCCAGGCGCGCTGGAGGGTGTCGATCTGGGCGGCGCTGGCGTCGGCGGCCTGGACGCCGGTCCAGTACAGGAGGTAGGCGACGAAGAGGACGATGAGGGCGCCGGCGGTGATGCACAGCTCGCTGAGGGTCCTCACGAGGAGACGCAAGCGGCCCTCCCGCTGTCAGCTCACCGGCTTCGCGTAGTGGAGGTCCACTGTGCCCGAGTACCCGGGAAGAGTCACCGCCCTGTGCTCGTCGACTTTCCAGCCGAGCCCGTACGCCTTGACGTACAGCTGGTAGTTCTGGAGCGCGGGGGAGCCGGCCAGCGCCCTGGTCAGCTTGGACCGGTCGCCGACGGCGGTGATCTTGTACGGCGGCGAGTAGACGCGGCCCTGGAGGATCAGGGTGTTGCCGACGCAGCGGACGGCGCTGGTGGAGATGAGCCGCTGGTCCATGACCCGGATGCCTTCGGCGCCGCCCTGCCACAGGGCGTTGACGACGGCCTGGAGGTCCTGCTGGTGGATGACCAGGTCGTTGGCCTGCGGTTCGGGGTAGCCGGGGGCGGCCTGGGCGTTGGGCGGGGCGTCGTCGAGGGTGACGGTGAGGCCGGAGCCGGAGACCTCGGTGGTCCCCGCGGTCGCTTCGAGCGCGTCGAGTTTCTCGTCCTCCGCGCGCGTGGAGCCGTCGTCGCGGGCGGCGAGGGAGTCGACCTGGCCGCGGAGGGCGGCGGTGGACTCGTCGAGGCCGGCGTTCTTGTGGCTGCGTTCCTCGATGAGGTCGGAGAGCCTCAGGAGCGAGGCGTCCGTGCGGATGTTGGTGCCCTTGGCGGTGTTGAAGCTCGTGACGAAGATCAGTCCGGCGAGGGCGAAGACGGCAAGGGTGAGCACTCGGACGGGGCGCCACCTGGTGGTGCGGCCCGGCCCTTCGGGAGTGTCGGCGGAATTGCTCAACGTACCCTGATCCCCTTCGGTGCCGCGGAACCACTACGCTAACGGACGCCTGGGGGACGCAGTCGTCCTCCTTCGTCACATCCCGGCGCCAGCCACAGTTCCCTGCGCGGTCACGCAGCGCATCGACAGGAGAGTCCCTCGTGCCGAAGTCACGGATCCGCAAGAAGGCCGACTTCACGCCTCCGCCCGCCAAGCAGGCCACCAACATCAAGCTGACCAACCGCAGCTGGGTGGCGCCGGTGATGCTGGCGCTGTTCGCCATCGGTCTGGTGTGGATCGTGGTCTTCTACGTCACCGACGGCTCGATGCCGGTCGAGTCGATCCGGAACTGGAACATCGTGGTGGGCTTCGGCTTCATCGCGGCCGGCTTCGGCGTCTCCACGCAGTGGAAGTAGCGGCGGACCGGTCGATGTAGCGGTCGCAGCGGCCGCTCGTCAAGCTCTCCCCCGAGCTTATCCACAGCGTTGTGCACAGCACTGGATAACTTACGAAGATCTGTGGATAACTCGCACGAGGTTGACGGCGGTATGACCGGAATCACCCTCGGCAGAACGTGCGACGCCCCTCGCCTCCCTGGAGAAATACCAGGTCAGAGGCGAGGGGTGTCGTCTTTCCCCACCGTCTGGGGAGGATCCGCCACGCACTGTGGATAACTCTGGGGAAAGCTCACTGCAGAGCTCGTCCACAGGTCCCTGCGCTCAGGTGAGCGCGGCCGATCGGGCGAGCACGATCCCCAGGTCGATCAGGAGCACCAGGGCACAGGCCCCGTACTGCACCAGGTCCCGCCGGGCCCTGGGCGCGTGCACCATCGCGTACGTCAGCAGGACGCCGGCCACCAGACCGCCGACGTGCGCCTGCCAGGAGATCCCCGGACGGGTGAACGTGATGAGCAGGTTCAACGCCACGAACAGGAGCGCGGGCCGCATGTCCTGCCGCCGGCGCCGGGCCAGCACGATCCACGCTCCGAGCAGGCCGTACACGATGCCCGAGGCACCGAGCGAGAACTGGTTCTGCGGGGAGAGCAGATAGGCGAGCGCGGAGCCGGACAGCCCGGAGAGCAGGCAGAGCGCCGTGTACCGGATCCGCCCCAGCTCGGGCTCGACGATCCCGCCGATCATCCACAGGCCCAGCATGTTGAAGAGGAAGTGCGGGAGCTCCTGATGGAGGAAGGCGGAGGTCAGCAGGCGGTACCACTCGCCGTCCGCGACCCCGACGAGCTCACCGGTCGGCAGGTAGGCGCCGCCGATCAGCGCGAGGTCGTCCAGGAGCCGCTCGCCGACCACCTGGACGGCGATGAACAGCGCCAGGTTGATCGCCATGAGGATCTTGGTGACCAGGCGTCCGTCCGCCGCCACCCGTCCTCCCGCCAGCGTCCGGGGCTGGTTGGCGGTGGGGGCGTGCCCGGTGCCCGAGCCGCCCCGTACGCACTCCGGGCACTGGAAGCCGACGGACGCGGAGATCATGCACTGCGTGCAGATGGGTCTGTCGCAGCGGGCGCAGCGGATGCCGGTCTCGGCCTCCGGGTGGCGGTAGCAGCGCAGCAGACCGGGCTGCGTGTCCATGGCGGGTCCCGTCCCTTCCGCCTCAGCGCTTCTCGATCACCACGGACTCGACGACGACGTCCTGGAGCGGACGCTCGGTGTGGGGGTCGGTCGCGGTGGTCGCGATCGCGTCCACGACCTTCCGGCTCTCCTTGTCGGCGACCTCGCCGAAGATGGTGTGCTTGCGGTTCAGCCAGGTCGCGGGGCCGACGGTGATGAAGAACTGCGAGCCGTTGGTGCCCGGGCCGGCGTTGGCCATGGCCAGCAGGTACGGGCGGTCGAAGAAGAGCTCCGGGTGGAACTCGTCGGCGAACTCGTACCCGGGGCCGCCCGTGCCGTTCCCCAGCGGGTCGCCGCCCTGGATCATGAAGCCCTTGATGACCCGGTGGAAGACCGTTCCGTCGTAGAGCGGGTCCGAGGAGACCGTGCCGGTGGCGGGGTGCGTCCACTCACGCTCGCCGGAGGCGAGCTCGACGAAGTTCCGGACCGTCTTCGGGGCGTGGAACGGCATCAGCCGCACCTCGATGTCGCCCAGGCTCGTCCTGAGGGTCGCGTACAGCTGCTCGGCCACGGTCGCCTTCCGTCCCACGTCGTGTCGCGTCGTGTCGCGTCATGTCACGTCTGTCTCTGGCGTGTCCGATCCTCGCATGCCCCGGATGCCAGCCCCACATGCCGGACGCCGCTCCGGCGGGCATGATTCCGAAAAGGATGGAAAGGTGAAAAACCGACATCGCCACCGAGGAGGAGGAATCCCGTGACCCGCATGGACAGCGTGCGCGCCGCGACAGGTTCGGCGAAGGAGAGCGTCCTGCACGCCGCGGAAGTGGTGGCGCCGTACGCCGACTCGGCCAAGGACCAGGCCGCGCACTACGCACACGAGGCGCGCGTGGTGATCGCGCCGAAGGTCTCGAAGGCCGCGTCCGCGGCCCGTACGCAGGCTCGCGCGCAGTACGACTCGTATGTCGCACCGCACGTACCACCGCGGGTCGACGCGGCCGCACACCGTGCGGCGGTCAAGACCCGCCGGGCCGCCCGTCAGGCGGCCGACTACACCGTTCCGCGCGTCGAGAGCGCGGTCGCCGCGACCGGTCCCGTCCTCGAGGAGGCCGGGTCGCGTTCCACCGCCGCCTGGGCCGCGCTGCGCGGTCAGGTGACGCCGAAGGAAATCCAGAAGATCGTGAAGAAGCACGAGCGTCGGGCCAGGGCCGGACGCCTCGCCAAGGGACTCGTCGTCCTCGGCGTACTGCTCGGCGGCGCGTTCGTCGCCTGGAAGTGGTGGGACAAGCAGGCCAATCCCGACTGGCTGGTCGAACCTCCCGCTCCCACCGAGATGGACGAGGGCTCACCGCTGTCGTCCGTCGACGGCAGTGCGACTCCTCGTGACGCGGAGGTGGAGACCGAGGCCGATGCCGATGCCGCGGAAGCCGCCGACCGCGACGAACGCCGCTGACCGACCGCCACTCCTCCTACCGAGGTCCTACCGGGTCCTGCTGGGTCCTGCTGGGTTCTGCTGAGTCCTGCTGGGGTTCTGCTGGGGTTCTGCTGGGGTTCTGCTTGGTCTTGCCGAGTCCTGCTGGGGTTCTGCTGGGGTTCTGCTTGGTCTTGCTGAGTCCTGCTGGGGTTCTGCCTGGCCTTACAGGGTCCTGCTGGAGTTCTGCCGGGTCCTGCTGGGTCTCACAGGGTCCTGCCGGGTCTTACCGGGTTCTGCCAGGTCTCACCGGATCCTGCTGGGTGCTGTCCTTGTTCTGCTGCGGCCCTGCCAGGGCCGCTGAGGTCCTGCGAGTGGGGTGTGGGGAGTACGCGTCGTCGGCTCCCCACGCCCTACGCCGCCGCGGCGGCGAGCGCCAGGTCCGTCAGCGCGGCCGGGTCGCTCTCGACGCCGGCGGTCGACGAGGACCGCTGACGCGCGGAGGGGGAGGAACCGTGGGCCTCGGCGGCGATGCGCTGCTTGATGGTGGGCGGCAGGGAGCGGTCCCCGGCCAGCGGCCAGCGATGCGTCCGCGGTGCCGGTACGGAGGCGAGCGCGCGCTCCCCGGTCGGGACGGCGGCGCGGGCGGCGGCGGGCGCGGCCGGCTCCTCGGGCTGCTGGACGGCGGGCTGCCCGGCCGCGGCGGCGGTGTTCGCCAGGCCGACGGGGGCGAGGAGGGCGAAGAGGACGGAGATGAAGGCGGTCCAGAACTGCTTGACCTTGGCGGTGGCCATGGCCCCTCACTTTCGTGACGTTCTCGGATGGTTCATTTCGGGTTGCGCGCTTTACGTACTTTTCTCATGATGTGGATGCGGACCCGATTTCCGCGGACCGACGCCGCCGTCGCGCAGTTCTTCCGATGAACACCACCCGGACGGACCAGCGCCGCCCCCGGTCACCCAGCGCCACGGCGCCCGAACCCGGCCCCGTACGCCCGCGCACGCGCCCCGCACGGAACGCGAAAGACCCCCCTGTCCTGCGCTTCCGCAGGTCAGGGGGGTCTGTCCGAGTGGAGCCTAGGGGAGTCGAACCCCTGACATCTGCCATGCAAAGACAGCGCTCTACCAACTGAGCTAAGGCCCCGGAACGAGGACAGCGTACCGGGTCACCCCCCATGTCCGGCAAAAGGATTGGGACTCCCGGTCGGCGACCACTCTCCGTAAGATGCTGACCGAGGTTCGCAGTGGCGAACCTAAGGGATGGGGAGTAAGTAATGGACGCAGCGCAGCAGGAAGCCACGGCAAGAGCCAGAGAGCTTCAGCGCAGTTGGTACGGAGAGCCGCTGGGGGCGCTCTTCCGTCGCCTGATCGACGATCTCGGGCTCAACCAGGCCAGGCTCGCGGCCGTGCTCGGGCTGTCTGCGCCCATGCTGTCCCAGCTGATGAGCGGCCAGCGGGCCAAGATCGGCAACCCGGCCGTCGTCCAGCGCGTCCAGGCCCTCCAGGAGCTCGCCGTCCAGGTCGCCGACGGCAGCGTCAGCGCCGCCGAGGCCACCGACCGCATGGACGAGATCAAGAAGTCGCAGGGCGGCTCCGTCCTCACCGGCACGGGCCAGACCGCCACCGGATCCGGCGCGCCGACCGTGCGCCGTGTGGTCCGCGAGATCCAGTCGCTGCTGCGCTCCGTGGCGGCCGCCGGCGACATCATCGACGCCGCCGACTCGCTCGCCCCGGCGCACCCGGAACTGGCAGAGTTCCTCCGGGTGTACGGCGCCGGGCGCACCGCCGACGCGGTCGCCCACTACGAGTCGCACCAGAACTGACGCGGGCCCGGCAGCCGGCCGGCACCGCGGAGAGACGACGCACACGGGGAGCGGGCGCAGCGCGATGGGTGAGGTCTTCGCTGGTCGGTACGAGCTGATCGACCCGATCGGACGCGGCGGGGCGGGCGCGGTGTGGCGTGCCTGGGACCACCGGCGCCGCCGCTATGTGGCGGCCAAGGTGCTCCTGCAGAGCGACGCGCACACGCTGCTCCGCTTCGTCCGTGAGCAGGCGCTGCGGATCGATCATCCGCACGTCCTCGCCCCGGCCAGCTGGGCCGCCGACGACGACAAGGTCCTCTTCACCATGGACCTGGTGGCCGGCGGCTCGCTGGCCCACGTCATCGGGGACTACGGCCCGCTGCCGCCCCGCTTCGTCTGCACGCTGCTCGACCAGCTGCTGTCGGGCCTGGCCACGGTGCACGCCGAGGGGGTCGTGCACCGTGACATCAAGCCCGCCAACATCCTGATGGAGGTCACCGGCACCGGGCGGCCGCATCTGCGGCTCTCCGACTTCGGCATCTCCATGCGCAAGGGCGAGCCCCGCCTCACCGAGACCAACTACGTGGTGGGGACGCCCGGTTATTTCGCGCCCGAGCAGCTCCTCGGCGCCGAGCCGGACTTCACCGCCGACCTCTTCGCGGTCGGCCTGGTCGCGCTCTATCTGCTCCAGGGCCGCAAGCCGGACTCCCAGGCCCTGGTGGAGCACTTCCTCGCGCACGGCACCCCCGGCGCCCCCGGGGGCATTCCCGAGCCCCTGTGGCAGGTCCTGGCGGGTCTGCTCCAGCCCGACCCGCAGGCCCGGTTCCGGACGGCCACGGGAGCGCGCAAGGCGCTGAGCGCCGCCGTCGAGATGCTGCCCGAGACGGGCCCCGGCGAGGAGCCGGTCGAGATCTTCGACCAACTCGGCCCGCTTCCGACCGGCTTCGGCCCCGAAGGCCCCACGACCTCCGCAGCCCCGGCAGGCACCGCCACCACGGACCTCGCCGCGCCGGCACCCGCCCCCGTACCGCCCCAGGAGCAGCCCGCACAGCCGGCCCAGCCCGCTACTCCCCCCGCACAGCAGCCCGCACAGCACCCCGTACAGCCCCAGCACCAGCCGTACCAGCCCACCGCTCACGCCCCGGCGGCCCCGGCGGCTCCCACGCTGCCCGGGCCCTCCGAGACGGGCAGCTTCCACCTGCCTCCCCCGGTCACGCACCCGACCCCCTCCTTCGAGCAGGCGCCCAGCTCCACGACGCCGTACGGACAAGCCCCTACTCATCCATACACCGCTCGACCCGATCAGGTTCCCGCCCCGCACACGGCCCCCACGCCGCTCGCCCCCGTACGCCGACCGGGACCGCCCCCGAAGGTGACGGTCCCGGTGCTCCTGCTCGCGCTGGTGTCGCTCGCGGTCGGTTTCTGGGCCCTGGCGCAGATCTGAGCCCGCGGGGTTCTAGGCCCTGCGCCGGACCAGCAGGGTCCACGCCCCGAGCCCGAGCAGCAGCACGGTCCCGGTGCCGAGGCCGGCCGCCGCGACGACCGTCATGGTGTCGCTCCGCTCGGCGGCCTGCTCCACCTGCGCGCCGCTGGACCCGCTCGCGGCCGCCTCCTTGTCGTCGGCGGTCACGGTGAACGCCCCGGGGTCCCCGTCGTACCCGGGGCCGGGCACGGCCTTGTTCATGAGGTTCACCCGCAGCGTCAGCGGGACCGGCTTGTCGCCGTAGTCCTTTGCGACGGCCGGGCTGAGGGTGGCCGACAGGTAGTACCAGCCGGCGAACCGCATGCCGTTGGTGGCGTCGTCGTACGCGGTGCGGTTCTCGTGGGCCACCGGCCGCTGCGGGCCGAGCTCGACCGTCGCGGGCTTCCCGTCGTAGGTGACGGTGTTCTCGTCGACGTGGCCGAGCGCCGGGTTCTCCAGGGAGAGCACGAGCGCGTTCGAGATGTACGTGTCGGCGGCGGAACTGCTGCCGAGCTCGGCGGTGGTGAAGAGCTGCTGTCCCCAGTCGACGGGCACCCGGTAGAAGAGCGTCTGGCCGGGCCGGATGTCGGAACGCCACTCGCCCTGCGTCAGGGAGGCGGCGTCGTGGATGCCGGAGCCGCCCTGCCGCGGCTTGGGGCCGCCCGTCGGCGGCGCGGGCGGGGCGGAGGGCCAGGCGGACGGCAGCTCGGTCGGCCCGGCCTTCTTCAGCGGCGGCTCGGACAGGTGCCGGATCTCGAGCTCCCAGTCGTCCGGGGTGGAGGTCGCCTTCGAGGTGCGCTCGACGAGCACGTAGAAGGCCCCCGCCTGCTGGCAGCTGGAGATGTCCGCGTTGACGATCCGGCGGGCGTACGCGGCGAGGGGCCGCGGGTAGTCGGACGTCCCGAAGTTGACCTGCTGGTAGCTGCATTCGGCGCCGGAGCCGTCCTGCATGCTCACCTTGAAGCCGTCGCCGTACTCGACCGTCCCGCCGGGCTTCGGCACGGCGACCACGGAGACGTACGAGCTCAGCCTGGCGTCGAGGTCGACCCGGTAGTAGAGCTTGCCGTCCTTCTTGACGGTGTCCCGGTACGTCTGGCCCGTCTTCAGGGCCTTCGCGTCGAGGCTGGAGGCGGCGCCCTGGATCCGCTGGGCCGAGCCGTCGAAGGCGTACGGCGGTACCGGGGTCCCTTCGGCCGCCCGGGCCTGGACGGGCAGTCCCGTCACCGCGCCCACGGCCGCGGCCGCCGCGATCAGGGCTCCCGCCCTCCGGCCGATCCCGGTCCGCCTGCCGGCCTGCGTGCTCACGCGTCTCTCCCGTTCCTTCCCGCCCTGCGCCGCGCCCGCCCGAGGGCGATCAGCACCCCGGCGAGCAGCACCAGCGCCCCGCCGCCCACCGCGACGGCCGTGGTGCCGGTCCATCCTGCCCCGCCCGCACCTCCGGTGTCCGCCCGCGCGGTGGATTCGTCCTGCTTCGTGGGCGCCTTCACGCGCGCGTGGTGCTCGGGTCCGGCCTTTTCCTCGCCGAGGACGGCGATCCGCAGGACGACGGCGATCTCGGGGTTGCGGGCGATCCTGGCCGCGTCGGCGCCGAGGGTGACGGCGATGTAGTGGCCGCCGGGCGTGTGCACGGGGATGACGTTCGGGTTCGCCTCGTAGCGGTTGCTCCAGGCGACCGGGACGGTGCCCATCTTCAGCGCGGTCGGTTCCCCGTTATAGGTGCGCTGGGAGTCGAAGACGCCCGTGCCGAAGCCGACCGGCTGCCGGGCCGGGGTGTAGACCTCGGTGCCGGCGTACGACATGACCGAGGAGCCGAACTGCCCGACGGTCGGCTCGTTCGCGAACTCGACGTCGTAGCGGAGCTGCTGGCCCCAGCCGACCGGCACCTTGAACCAGAGGGTCTGGGCGGGCAGCAGCCGGTCGCGCCAGACGCCGGGGCCGAGCTCCTGGGCGTCGTTGAAGCCGGTGCCGCCGCGGACGTCCTTCGGGTCGCCGACGGGCAGGACGGCCTTCGGGCCACCGGCCCCGTACTCGGACTCCGACTGGGCCGGGACGGTCCCGGCGGGCAGCGGCCTCTCGACACCGTGGACGAGCTCCAGGGGCCAGCGGGCCGCATCGGACCGCGGCTTGCTCTCCCGTTCGACGGCCAGCCAGTAGCGGCCTGCGTTGTCGCAGGTGGAGTACCGCGTCTCGGTGGGGATGCGGGAGACGGCCGAGGTCAGCGGGGTGGCGCCCTCGTCCTGTTGGAAGATCACGCTCTTGGTCGCGCAGCCGCCCTCGTCGCCGATGCCGGAGACCCAGACGAGGGTGGTGGTCAGCTTGTCGACGGTGTCCACGGCGGCGCCGGGCTGCGGCACGGCGGTGGCGGCGAAGTCCACGGTGGAGACGGAGTCCAGGTCGACCGCGTAGTACCGCTTCTCGCCGGGCCCGATGGTGTCGAGGTACTGGCCGGGCGGCAGCGCGGGCGCGCCGTCCCTGGTGGGCGTGCCCTCGATCCGGGTGCCGCGCAGCCGGTAGCCGTCCGCGGAGAGGCGGGCGGCGCGCTGGAGCTGGCGGGCGAGCGCGTCGGCGTCGGGCGCGTCGTAGTAGCGGCCGTTCCCGGCCTCGGCGACGCACTCCAGCTGCTCGCGGGCCTTGCCCTTCACCTGGAAGCCGACGGTGTCGATGCGCAGCCCGATGCCCTGGCGGGCGAGCTCGGCGGCGACCTCGCAGGGCCGCGGGGTGCCGCAGGTGTCCTCGCCGTCCGAGATCAGCAGGATCGTGCGGGTGGTGATGGCCCCGGGAGCCGGCGCGGGGAGGTCTTCCGCGGCCTTGCGCAGCGAGAACCCGATGGGGGTGTCCCCCTTGGGCGTGAGGGCGGCCACGGCCGCCTTGAGGCCGGCCCGGTCGAGCGGGGCGACCGGCTTCACGAGCCGGGTGTCGGTGCAGCCGCTCGCCCGGTCGGCGCCGTACACGCGCAGTCCGGTGGGGTGGCCGTCGGGGAGGCCGTCGACGACGGTCCCGACCGCGTCGCGGGCCGCCGCCATCCTCGTACGCCCGGGGTCCCCGCCGCCGCCCACCGGGTCGGCCATGGATCCGGAGGAGTCGAGCACCATGACGAGGCTGCCCCCGCCGGGTTCCTGTGCGGTCTCGGCCGCCGCCGCCGGGGCGGGTACGAGCAGCAGGGCGAACAGTCCGGCGGCCACGCCCCCCGCCGTGCCTCGTCGAAGTCTCGGTCCCATGGTCGTCCCCCTTGTTCGCGCTCGATCAACTTTGCTTTAGCAAGCTAGTGATTTGCGCTGGCGAACTCAAGGGAACCCGTGTCACGGTCCTGGAACAGCGAAACCCCGGCGGCGCTCACGCGCTGCCGGGGCCTCACCCACAGAATGTGTGTCTCTCAGACACCGGAACCTGCGGGCACGGAGTCGGTCGCCTCCGTCCACAGATCCTGCTCGGCGCGATCCGCCTGGATCTGGCGGTACACGAGGAGCCCGCCGATGGCGGCCAGTGCGACCAGGAGAAGCTTCTTCACCGCGCGACCTCGTCTTTCGTTGACGTAGGAGACTTCTGACGCCCACTCTACACATCGACCGATACCGATCGGTGACCTGTACGGGCTTCGCACCCCTGCTTCAAACCTCGCACAAACGAGAACGACCCGGATGGAGGAACCATCCGGGTCGATCTGCACTGTGGGGCTAACAGGATTTGAACCTGTGGCCTCATCCTTATCAGGGATGCGCTCTAACCAACTGAGCTATAGCCCCGCCGCGCTTTGCGGTTTTCGTGTCCGCCGCGCTGACTCCTGAACATTAGCGCACGTGGGGGCCAGTCCCAAAATCGATACCTGGGGCCGGCCCCACGCGGGCTACTCGTCCTCGGCCAGCGTCAGCTCGACACCGCCCACGAAGCCCGCCGAGAGGTTGTAGATGAAGGCGCCCAGCGTCGCGAGGGCGGTCATCAGGACCACGTCGATCACGGCGATCACCGAGGTGAACATCAGGACCCGCGGCAGCGACAGGAAGGACTGCAGATCGAAGCCGTTGGACTCGTTCGAGCCCGTGGCCTCGCTGATCGTGCCGCCGACCGTCGAGAAGACGCCCATGGCGTCCATGACCATCCACAGCACCGCCGCGGCCACGACCGTGCAGATGCCCAGCGCGATGGAGAGCAGGAAGCTCACCTTCATCACCGACCACGGATCGGCCTTGGCCACCCGCAGCCGCGCCTTGCGCGTCCTGGGCGTCGTGCGCGCCCCGGTGCGCGGCCGGCGCACGGCGCCGCTCTGCCCGCCCTGCGTACCGCCCGCAGGCGTGCCGTACGCCTGCGGCGGATGGTAGGGCCCGCTCGGCTGCCCCTGGGGGCGCTCGCCGGGCAGCGGCCCGTTGTACGTCTCGTACGAGGGCTGCTGCCCCCGAGTGTCCGTCACCGCAACCCCCTGGGAGTCCGTGGCGGGGCCACGGGCGCCGTTCGCTCCAGCACCAGCAGAAGCTCCGGCAGCCGCCGATCCGGCGCCCGTGGCTCCACTCACGCTCTTACTCCTCGTGCTCCCCGGCCGAAGGCTCCGTGCCCTCGACCGCCTCGGCGTCGACCTCGACCGACTCGACCACGCCCTCGGCGTCGTCGAGATCCTCGTCCTCGCTGCCCGCCTCGGCGTTCCGTGCGATGCCGACGACGGCATCGCGCTTGCCCAGGTTGATCAGCTGGACGCCCATGGTGTCACGGCCGGTCTCCCTGACTTCGTTGACTCGCGTACGAATCACACCGCCGGACAGCGTGATGGCGAGGATCTCATCGGTCTCCTCGACCACCAGCGCGCCCACGAGCGAACCACGGTCCTCCACGATCTTGGCGGCCTTGATACCGAGGCCGCCGCGGCCCTGGACGCGGTACTCGTCGACGGGGGTGCGCTTCGCGTACCCGCCGTCGGTCGCGGTGAAGACGAACGTACCGGGCCGGACGACATTCATCGAGAGCAGCTCGTCGTCCTCGCGGAAACTCATCCCCTTGACGCCCGAGGTGGCACGTCCCATCGGACGCAGCGCGTCGTCGGTGGCGGTGAAGCGGATCGACTGCGCCTTCTTGGAGACGAGGAGCAGGTCGTCCTCGGAGGAGACCAGCTCGGCGCCGATCAGCTCGTCGTCGCCGCCGTCCGCCGTCTCCCGGAGGTTGATCGCGATGACACCGCCGGAGCGGGGCGAGTCGTAGTCCTTCAGCGCGGTCTTCTTCACGAGGCCGGCCTTGGTGGCGAGCACCAGGTACGGCGCGGCCTCGTAGTCGCGGATCGCCAGGATCTGGGCGATCTGCTCGTCCGGCTGGAAGGCGAGCAGGTTGGCCACGTGCTGGCCGCGCGCGTCCCGGCCGGCGTCCGGCAGCTCGTACGCCTTGGCCCGGTAGACCCGGCCCTTGTTCGTGAAGAACAGCAGCCAGTGGTGGGTGGTGGAGACGAAGAAGTGGTCGACGATGTCGTCCTGCTTCAGCTTCGTGCCGCGCACACCCTTGCCGCCGCGCTTCTGCGAGCGGTAGTCCTCGGTCTTCGTCCGCTTCACATAGCCGCCGCGCGTGATGGTGACGACGATGTCCTCCTCGGCGATCAGGTCCTCGATGGACATGTCACCGTCGAAGGGCACGAGCTTGGAGCGGCGGTCGTCGCCGAACTTCTCGACGAGCGCGGCCAGTTCCTCGCTGACGATGGTCCGCTGCTTCTCCGGGGAGGCCAGGATCGCGTTGTACTCGTCGATCTTCGCCTGGAGCTCGTCGTGCTCGGCGACGATCTTCTGGCGCTCCAGGGCGGCGAGCCGGCGGAGCTGCATCTCCAGGATCGCGTTGGCCTGGATCTCGTCGATGGCGAGGAGGTCCATCAGGCCCGTGCGGGCCACCTCGACCGTGTCGCTGCGGCGGATGAGCGCGATGACCTCGTCGATCGCGTCGAGGGCCTTGAGCAGACCGCGCAGGATGTGGGCGCGCTCCTCGGCCTTGCGCAGCCGGAACTTCGTCCGGCGGACGATGACCTCGATCTGGTGCGTCACCCAGTGGCGGATGAACGCGTCGAGCGAGAGGGTGCGCGGCACGCCGTCGACGAGCGCCAGCATGTTCGCGCCGAAGTTCGTCTGCAGATCGGTGTGCTTGTACAGGTTGTTGAGGACGACCTTGGCGACGGCGTCGCGCTTGAGCACGATGACCAGGCGCTGACCGGTCCGGGACGAGGTCTCGTCGCGGACGTCGGCGATGCCGCCGATCTTGCCGTCCTTCACCAGGTCGGCGATCTTCTGCGCGAGGTTGTCGGGGTTGGTCTGGTACGGCAGCTCCGTGACCACCAGGCACTGGCGGTTCTGGATCTCCTCGACCTCGACGACCGCGCGCATCGTGATCGAGCCACGGCCGGTGCGGTACGCCTCCTCGATGCCCTTGCGGCCGACGACGAGCGCGCCGGTGGGGAAGTCGGGGCCCTTGATCCGCTCGATCAGCGCGTCGAGGAGCTCCTCGTGGCTGGCCTCGGGGTGCTCCAGCGCCCACTGGGCGCCGGCCGCGACCTCGCGCAGGTTGTGCGGCGGGATGTTGGTGGCCATACCGACGGCGATACCGGCCGAGCCGTTGACCAGCAGGTTCGGGAACCGGGCCGGGAGGACCGTCGGCTCCTGGTTGCGGCCGTCGTAGTTGTCCGTGAAGTCGACGGTCTCCTCGTCGATGTCGCGGAGCATCTCCATCGACAGCGGCGCCATCTTGCACTCGGTGTAGCGCATGGCGGCGGCCGGGTCGTTGCCCGGGGAGCCGAAGTTGCCGTTGGAGTCGACGAGCGGCATGCGCATCGACCAGGGCTGGGCGAGGCGGACGAGCGCGTCGTAGATCGAGGAGTCGCCGTGCGGGTGGTACGTACCCATGACGTCACCGACGACGCGGGCGCACTTGTAGAAGCCCTTCTCGGGCCGGTACCCGCCGTCGTACATCGCGTACAGCACGCGCCGGTGGACGGGCTTGAGGCCGTCCCGTACGTCGGGCAGCGCGCGGGACACGATGACGGACATCGCGTAGTCGAGGTACGAGCGCTGCATCTCGGTCTCGAGCCCGACGGGCTCGATCCGCAGCACGGGTTCCTGCTCTTCGGTGGTCGGGGTGGTTTCGTCGGCCATTGCTGGTCGTCAGTCCTTTCGTACGGTCAGCTGAGACCGACTCAGATGTCGAGGAAGCGAACGTCCTTGGCGTTGCGCTGGATGAACGAGCGCCGTGCCTCGACGTCCTCGCCCATGAGCACCGAGAACAGGTCGTCGGCCTGGGCGGCGTCGTCCAGGGTGACCTGGCCGAGCACGCGGTGCTCGACGTCCATGGTGGTGACGCGCAGCTCCTCGGCGTTCATCTCGCCGAGGCCCTTGAAGCGCTGGATCGAGTCTTCCTTGATCCGCTTGCCGTTCTGCTTGCCGAGCTCGACGAGCGCGTCCCGCTCCCGGTCCGAGTACGCGTACTCGAAGTCGTCCCGGCCCCACTTGATCTTGTAGAGCGGCGGGCGGGAGAGGTAGACGTGCCCGGCCTCGACCAGCGGCCGCATGAAGCGGAAGAGGAAGGTGAGCAGCAGGGTGTTGATGTGCTGGCCGTCGACGTCGGCGTCCGCCATCAGGATGATCTTGTGATAGCGGAGCTTCTCGATGTCGAAGTCCTCGTGCACACCGGTGCCGAAGGCGGAGATCAGCGCCTGGACCTCGGTGTTCTGCAGGATCTTGTCGACGCGGGCCTTCTCGACGTTCAGGATCTTGCCGCGGATCGGCAGGATGGCCTGGTACATCGGGTTGCGGCCGGACTTGGCCGAGCCGCCGGCGGAGTCACCCTCGACGATGAAGATCTCGCACTTGGACGGGTCGTTCGACTGGCAGTCGGAGAGCTTGCCCGGGAGGGACGCCGACTCCAGGAGGCCCTTGCGGCGGGTCAGGTCGCGCGCCTTGCGCGCGGCCACGCGCGCGGTGGCGGCCTGGATCGACTTGCGGACGATGTCCGCGGCCTCGTTCGGGTTGCGGTCCAGCCAGTCGTTGAGGTGCTCGTAGACCGCCTTCTGCACGAAGGTCTTGACCTCCGTGTTGCCCAGCTTGGTCTTGGTCTGGCCCTCGAACTGCGGCTCGCTCAGCTTGACCGAGATGATCGCCGTCAGACCCTCGCGGATGTCGTCACCCGTGAGGTTGTCGTCCTTCTCGCGGAGCAGCTTCTTGTCGCGCGCGTACTTGTTGATCAGCGAGGTCAGCGCCGCACGGAAGCCCTCCTCGTGCGTGCCGCCCTCGTGGGTGTGGATGATGTTGGCGAAGGAGTACACGCCCTCGCTGTAGCCGCTGTTCCACTGCATCGCGACCTCGAGGGACAGGTTCTTGTCCTTGTCCTCGGCGTCGAGGTCGATCACGGTGGGGTGGATCAGCTCGCCCTTGCGCGAGTTGAGGTACTTCACGAAGTCGACGATGCCGCCCTCGTAGTGGTACCTGACCGTGCGCGCGCTCGGCTCGGCGGCCGCCTCGGCGTCCGGGTCGTCGGCGCCGACGGTCGCCTTCGCGGACTCGCGCTCGTCGGTGAGCGTGATCGTCAGGCCCTTGTTGAGGAAGGCCATCTCCTGGAAGCGCCGCGAGAGCGTCTCGAAGGAGTACTCGGTGGTCTCGAAGATGTCCGGGTCGGCCCAGAAGGTGACCGAGGTGCCGGTCTCGTCGGTCGCCTCGTGCTGGGCGAGCGGCGCCGTGGGGGCGCCCATCTTGTAGTCCTGCGTCCAGCGGTGGCCGTCCGTCCTGATCTCGACGGAGACCTTGGTGGACAGGGCGTTCACGACGGACACACCGACACCGTGCAGACCGCCGGAGACGGCGTAGCCGCCGCCGCCGAACTTGCCGCCCGCGTGCAGCACGGTCAGCACGACCTCGACGGCCGGCTTGCCCTCGGAGGCCACGATGCCCACCGGGATGCCACGGCCGTTGTCGACGACGCGCACGGCGCCGTCGGCCAGGATCGTCACGTCGATGGTGTCGGCATGGCCGGCCAGGGCTTCGTCGACCGAGTTGTCGACGACCTCCTGCACCATGTGGTGCAGACCGCGCTCGCCGGTCGAGCCGATGTACATGCCAGGGCGCTTGCGCACGGCATCCAGGCCTTCGAGGACCTGGATATTGCTGGCGGTGTACTGGGAGTTCTCGTTGGGGTCGCCGGAATCGGCCACGAAGCGCCCTTTCTGGCACAGCACAAGCCGTTCTCCGGGCATACCGGAGCGGCTGCGTCGTTCGACATGTTCCGCAGGGTGGCGGGATTGTCTCCCAGTCTACCGGTACCACGGACACTCATGGGGGTTTGCCGGTACCTGAATGCGCATGTGCCGCCCTGGGCGGGCGCGAGACGACTCCCCATATCCGGAGAGGGGCCCCAGAGCCCCCAGACGGCCACCCAGCGCTTCGAGCTGTGACGGCCAGTGGGCATCGATCGGCCGCGCGTTGTGGGCATGCGTTCCGCCACCCTGTGGGCAATCGTTCCGCAGGGCGTGGGGGTCCCCCCGGACGGAGTCTGGGGGAGGGTGGGCACAACCCACCCGCGCGGCGCCCTCCGCCTGGACCCGCGCCCCCCAGGACCCGGCGCAGCTCCGCCCGGCGCTCTAGCCGTACGTGTCCCCCGGCCCCACGGACCCCGGCGCCCGCAGCGGCCCGTACCCCCTGCGCGGAGCCCCCGGCCCCAGCACCTTGATCATCCGCACGGTCCCGTGCCCCAGGTCCTCGTTGAGACGCGCGACCAGCGTCGGCGCGAGCAGCCGCAGCTGCGTGGCCCATGCCGTCGAGTCGCACTGCACCGTCAACACCCGCGCATCCGGCTCGTCGTCGAACTTCAGCGGTACGCAGTGCTTCGCCAGGTCCTCGCCGACGATCTGCGGCCAGCGGCCCATGACCCCGCCGACCGCCGCCGGGGTCTCCCAGCCGCGCTCGGTGATCAGCCGGTTGATCGCGGCGCCGAGCGCCATCGGGTCGCGTCCGTCGGCGCGCGCGCCGGAGCGCAGCCCGCCCCCGCGCCGGGCCTGCTTCTTCTGCTGCGCGGCCGCGCCCTTCGCGCGGGCCTGCTCCTTGGCCGCGCGCAGCGCGACCCGGGCGAGATCCACACCCGACGGCTCGGGCGCGGCGGGCCTGTCCACAGGCTGTGGGGAATTCTCCTCGCTCATACCCGCTCCACCGTCCCGCCGGACACGGCGTACCGCGTGCCCGCGAGCACGCCCGGCACGTCGTCGTCCACCGCCGCCGTGACGAGCACCTGCTCGCCCGGCGCCACCAGCTCCGCGAGCCGCTCGCGCCGTCGGGCGTCCAGCTCGGCGAAGACGTCGTCGAGGACGAGGACCGGCTCGTTGCCCTCGGCCCGCAGCAGGTCGTACGAGGCGAGCCGCAGCGCCAGCGCGTACGACCAGGACTCGCCGTGGCTCGCGTACCCCTTCGCGGGGAGGTCGCCGAGCTTGAGGAGCAGCTCGTCCCGGTGGGGTCCGACGAGCGTGACGCCCCGCTCGATCTCCTGCTTGCGGACCTCGGCGAGGGCGGCGAGCAGCTGCTCGTACAGCTCCTCGCGGGTGTGCCCGGTGCCCGGCGCGGACGGCCGGTACTCGAGCAGGATCGGTCCGCCGCCGGGGGCGAGCTGCTCGTACGCCTTGTCGGCGAGCGGCTGCAGTACGCCGATGAGGTCGAGCCGCTGGGCGAGCAGCTCGGCGCCCGCCCTGGCCAGGTGCTGGTCCCAGACGTCCAGGGTCGACAGGTCCATGCCGCGGCCGCCGTGGCGCCGGGCCATCGCCGCCGACTTCAGGAGCGTGTTGCGCTGCTTGAGCACGCGCTCGTAGTCGGAGCGCACGCCCGCCATGCGCGGCGTGCGCGCCGTGATGAGCTCGTCGAGGAAGCGCCGGCGCTCGCCGGGGTCGCCCTTGATCAGCGCCAGGTCCTCGGGGGCGAACAGCACGGTCCGTACGATCCCGAGCACATCACGCGGTCTGACCTGCGAGGACCTGTTGATACGGGCGCGGTTGGCGCGGCCCGGGTTGAGTTCCAGCTCGATCAGCTGGGAGCGCTCGCCCTGGGTGACGGCAGCCCGGATGACCGCGCGCTCCGCCCCCATGCGGACGAGGGGGGCGTCGGAGGCGACGCGGTGGCTGCCGAGGGTCGCGAGATAGCCGACGGCCTCGACCAGGTTGGTCTTTCCCTGGCCGTTCGCGCCCACGAAAGCGGTGACGCCCGGGTCGAGCGGAACCTCGACCCGGGCGTACGAGCGGAAGTCGGCCAGCGAGAGATGCGTGACGTGCATGGTGGGCGCCGACCTTCTTCCCCCGGCGGCTGTGCACCGCGGGGTGCACAGCCTGTGGATTACTTCTTCGTCTCGACCGCGTGGCCGCCGAACTGGTTGCGCAGCGCGGCGATCATCTTCATCTGCGGGGAGTCGTCCTGACGGGAGGCGAACCGCGCGAACAGCGAGGCGGTGATCGCCGGGAGCGGGACGGCGTTGTCGATGGCGGCCTCGACCGTCCACCGGCCCTCGCCGGAGTCCGACGCGTAGCCCCGCAGCTTGTCCAGGTGCTCGTCCTCGTCCAGTGCGTTCACCGCGAGGTCGAGCAGCCAGGAACGGATGACCGTGCCCTCCTGCCAGGAGCGGAAGACCTCGCGCACGTCGGTGACGGAGTCGACCTTCTCCAGGAGCTCCCAGCCCTCGGCGTAGGCCTGCATCATCGCGTACTCGATGCCGTTGTGGACCATCTTCGCGAAGTGGCCGGCGCCGACCTTGCCCGCGTGGACCGAGCCGAACTCGCCCTCGGGCTTGAGCGCGTCGAAGATCGGCTGGACCTTCGCCACGTCCTCGGCGGAGCCGCCGTACATCAGCGCGTAGCCGTTCTCCAGGCCCCAGACGCCACCGGAGACGCCGCAGTCGACGAAGCCGATGCCCTTGGCGGCGAGCTCCTCGGCGTGCTTCTCGTCGTCGGTCCAGCGCGAGTTTCCGCCGTCCACGACGATGTCGCCGGGGGAGAGCAGGTCGGCCAGCTCGTCGATGGTGGACTGGGTCGCGGCACCGGCCGGGACCATGACCCACACGACGCGCGGACCCTTGAGCTTGCCCACAAGCTCTTCGAGGCTGTGGACATCGGCGAGGTCAGGATTGCGGTCGTATCCGACGACGGTGTGACCTGCGCGGCGGATGCGCTCACGCATGTTGCCGCCCATCTTGCCGAGACCGACGAGACCGAGCTCCATCAGAGATTCCTTAAGCGTCGTGTGCGGTTTACCCGGGTCCGAGCCTACGCCCGGACCCGGGTGCACACCTGTGGGGTCAGCCGCTCAGGCGATGCCCCGGAGAACCGGGATCAACCGGACAGCCGCACCGGCATACTGCGCCTTCCCGGGGGTGACCCCCGGACCCCCGGCAAGAACTGCCAGGCATCAGCCGGACAGCCGCACCGGCATGATCAGGTACTTGTAGGCCTCGTCCGCCTCGGCGTCGAGCGCGGGCTTGCCGCTCAGCAGCGCCGGCTTCGTGGAGGTCGTGAAGGAGAGCTGGGCGACCGGGGAGTCGATCGCGCTCAGACCGTCCAGGAGGAAGGTCGGGTTGAAGGCGATCGAGATGTCGTCGCCGTCCAGCTGCGCGTCCACACGTTCCACAGCCTGTGCGTCGTCGCTGGAGCCGGCCTCCAGGATGAGCACGCCCTGCTCGAAGCTCAGCCGGACCGGGGTGTTGCGCTCGGCCACCAGGGCCACACGCTTGACGGCCTCCACGAAGGGGGCGGTCTCGATCACCGCGACCGAGTTGAACTCGGTGGGGAAGAGCGTCCGGTACTTCGGGAGGTCGCCCTCCAGGAGGCGGGTGGTGGTGCGGCGGCCCGCGCCCTCGAAGCCGATGAGGCCCTCGCCCTTGCCGGAGCCCGAGAGCGCCAGGGTCACCGTGTCGCCGCTGGTGAGCGCCTTGGCGGTGTCCAGGAGGGTCTTCGCGGGCACCAGGGCGACCGCGGAGGCGTCCGGGGACTCCGGCTTCCACAGGAACTCGCGGACCGCGAAGCGGTAGCGGTCGGTGGAGGCCAGGGTGACCGTGTCGCCCTCGATCTCGATGCGCACACCGGTGAGGACGGGCAGCGTGTCGTCACGGCCGGCGGCGATGGCCACCTGCGCGGCGGCGGAGGCGAAGACCTCACCGGGGACGGTGCCGGTCGCGGTGGGCATCTCCGGCAGCGCCGGGTACTCCTCCACAGGCAGGGTGTGGAGGGTGAAGCGGGAGGAGCCGCAGACCACGGTCGCCCGTACACCGTCTGTGGAGATCTCCACGGGACGGTTGGGGAGGGCGCGGCAGATGTCGGCGAGCAGCCGGCCGGAGACGAGGACGGTGCCGTCCTCCTCCACCTCGGCCTCGACGGAGACCCGCGCGGAGACCTCGTAGTCGAAGCTCGAGAAGCTCAGGGCGCCGTCCTCGGCCTTCAGGAGAAGGCCCGCGAGCACGGGCGCCGGCGGACGGGCCGGGAGGCTGCGGGCCACCCAGGCCACCGCCTCCGCGAGTACATCGCGCTCCACCCGGATCTTCACCGGAACCGCCTCCTGCTGTTGCTGGCTCTTCGTCGACTGCGGGAACCAGTCTGACGTACGCCACCGACACTCGGTGCTGCTCGGGGTCAAGTCGCGACAAGAGCGAGCCGGAGCTCCGGCGCCGAGTTGTGCACAGGTCCCACTTCGAAGCGAATTCCGGGCTAACTCTATGTGGGAGTAGTAGTAGGGCCTGTGGAAACCGTGGATAACGTCATTTTCGCAGGTCAGGCGCGGTTTTTTGTCCACCGAGGCTGTGGGTGGAGCCCGTGGACAACCGGGGGTTTCTGTGGACACCCGAAAGTTCTGCACAGCCGGTACACAGGCCATGGGGAGTTCTCCCCAGCGCTGTCCCCAGCTTTCCCCAGGTTCCCCACAGCCCAAACGTCTCCCTTGGTGTGACCGCTTTCACTCGGCCCAGTGAGCGGGGGCGTTTCGTTGCCGAACAGTGGACAGCGGTGTGGAGAAGCTGTGGGCAACGGGCCGCTGCCTGTGGGCAGCCAGTGGACAACCTTCGGGACCCCCTGTGGACGAAAGATTCATCCACAGCCTGTGGAGATCGTTTGCCAACAATTCCACAAGGGGCTGACCTGGGGTGATGGTCTGTCACCAGGCCGGCCTGTGGACACAATCCGGATAACTCGACAGTCCCCACCCTGTGGACGGGAGATCATCCCCCAATCTGTGGAGAACCCGCCACCGGAACGGAGTAATCGAACACGGCAGGGGCGGTTGGGGACTCCCGGAGCGCCGCGGGAACGACGAAGGGCGCCCCGGGAGGTGTCCCGGAGCGCCCTCGGAGCGCTTCTGGAGCGGCCGTGGAGGCCCGCGTCAGCCGTTCTTGATGCGGTTGGTGAGTTCGGTGACCTGGTTGTAGATGGAGCGCCGCTCCGCCATCAGGGCACGGATCTTCCGGTCCGCGTGCATCACCGTCGTGTGGTCGCGGCCGCCGAACTGCGCGCCGATCTTCGGCAGCGACAGGTCCGTGAGCTCACGGCACAGGTACATGGCGATCTGCCGTGCCGTCACCAGGACCCGGCTGCGCGAGGATCCACAGAGGTCCTCCACCGTCAGACCGAAGTAGTCGGCGGTGGCCGCCATGATGGCGGGAGCGGTGATCTCCGGCGAGCTGTCCTCGCCCCCGGGGATCAGGTCCTTGAGGACGATCTCGGTCAGACCGAGGTCCACCGGCTGCCGGTTGAGGCTCGCGAAGGCCGTCACCCGGATCAGCGCGCCCTCCAGCTCTCGGATGTTCCGCGAGATCCGGGAGGCGATGAACTCCAGTACCTCCGGCGGGGCGTTGAGCTGCTCCTGCACCGCCTTCTTGCGGAGGATCGCGATGCGCGTCTCCAGCTCCGGCGGCTGCACATCGGTGGTGAGTCCCCACTCGAAGCGGTTGCGGAGCCGGTCCTCCAGGGTCACCAGCTGCTTGGGCGGCCGGTCCGAGGAGAGCACGATCTGCTTGTTCGCGTTGTGGAGCGTATTGAAGGTGTGGAAGAACTCCTCCTGCGTCGACTCCTTGCTCGCGAGGAACTGGATGTCGTCGACGAGCAGGATGTCCACATCGCGGTAGCGCTTGCGGAAGGCGTCGCCCTTGCCGTCGCGGATCGAGTTGATGAACTCGTTGGTGAACTCCTCGGAGCTCACGTACCGCACGCGCGTGCCCGGGTAGAGGCTCCGCGCGTAGTGCCCGATCGCGTGCAGCAGGTGGGTCTTGCCGAGACCCGACTCCCCGTAGATGAAGAGCGGGTTGTACGCCTTCGCCGGCGCCTCGGCCACCGCGACGGCCGCCGCGTGCGCGAACCGGTTCGAGGAACCGATGACGAAGGTGTCGAAGAGGTACTTGGGGTTCAGCCGGGCGTGCTGCTCGCCCGGAGCGCCGGCGCCCTGCCCGGAGGACGAGGAGCCGGGACCGCCGCCCGGCACACCGCCGGGGCCGGGGACCGGACCGCCGGGGCGGGGGCCGGGACGAGGACCGTGGTTCTGCGGGTCGGGCAGCTCGGCGCGCTCGGGCCGCGGCGTCTCGTAGCCGCGGGCCGGCTCGTCGTAGCGGGTCCCGCGGGACTGCTCGGGACCGGCCGGGCTGCTGGGACCGGTGTACGGGGCGCGCTCCTGGTATCCGCCGAGCCGCGGCTGCTGCCAGGAGAGGTCCTCCTGGGTGCGCGGCCAGGCGCCGGGGTCGGGCCGCTGCGGCTGCGGGTAGTCCGGGTAGGCGGGGCGGGCGGTGGGCAGCCCGTCGTCGGGCATCGGCCGGTGGCCGTACCCGTCGTACTTCTCGTACGGCTCGGGCTGGGCGCGCTCGTCGTAGCGGGGCTGCTGCTGCACCGGGGGCGCCGGCGGCGTCGGCTCGCCGACGGAGTCGTCGACGGTGATCGCGATCCGGATCGGCCGGCCGCACTCACGGCTGAGGGTCTCGCTGATCAGCGGGGCGAGCCGGCCCTCAAGGACCCGCTTCCCCCACTCGTTGGGCACGGCGAGCAGCGCGGTGTCCGCGACCAGGGCGAGCGGCTGGCAGCGCTCGATCCACTGCTTGTCCTTGGGCTCGATTCCCTGCTGGCCCTCGGCGAGGAGCTGCTCGAGGACGCGTGGCCACACTGCGGCAAGATCGGCAGGTACGTCAGCCACAGGGCACGCTTTCTCGCAGGTCCCACGAAGGTGTGGTTCTCGGGGACAGTGGGTCGAAGTCCGTGAGGACGGGTCCGCCCGGGACAGGTGAGGACAGAACGGAAGAAGATTGTGGAGACCGTCCACGGTAGTCGGGCCGGATGACGTGGTTCAAGTTGTTGTCCACAGCCTGTGCACAATGGGGGGTGGCGACAGGTCGGTTTGACCGGATGGCGTAGCCGCGCGTACCGTAACCAGGTCGAGTTGTCGATGGCTGCTGCCGCCTGCCTCCGATGGGCAAAGATCACGGTCAGTGATCGTGTAGCGGTGCACTCGGGCGTATTGCGAGCTACTCGTGGGCGCACGGTGACAGCCAGGCGATGTCCCGCCATCTACGAATCATTTCTGGAGCCCCCGAGTGAGCAAGCGCACCTTCCAGCCGAACAACCGTCGTCGCGCGAAGACCCACGGCTTCCGCCTGCGCATGCGCACCCGTGCCGGCCGCGCCATCCTGGCGAACCGCCGTGCCAAGGGTCGCGCGAGCCTGTCCGCCTGATCCACTTAAACAGGTCATGACGTGCTGCCTACCGAGAATCGGCTGAGGCGGCGCGAGGACTTCGCAACCGCGGTACGCCGAGGACGCCGGGCCGGTCGCCCGCTTCTCGTCGTCCACCTACGCAGCGGTGCAACGGACCCGCACGCGCCTGGGGAGAGCGCTCCCCCGACGCGTGCGGGTTTCGTCGTGAGCAAGGCCGTGGGCGGTGCGGTCGTACGCAACCAGGTGAAGCGACGCCTGCGCCATCTCGTCCGCGACCGCCTCTCCGAGCTGCCCCCCGGTAGCCTGGTGGTCGTACGGGCGTTGCCCGGAGCCGGCGACGCCGATCACGCACAGCTGGCCCGAGACCTGGACGCCGCTCTCCAGCGGCTGCTGGGAGGGGGCACGCGATGAAGTACCCGCTGCTGGCTCTCATCAAGCTGTACCAGTGGACGATCAGCCCTCTTCTGGGCCCCGTCTGCCGGTACTACCCGTCGTGTTCCCACTACGGATTCACGGCCATCGACCGGCATGGCGCGATCAAGGGCACGGCCCTGACCGCCTGGCGGATCCTGCGGTGCAACCCGTGGTCGCCCGGCGGTGTGGATCACGTCCCCCCGCGCAAGCGCCCCCGCTGGCACGAGATGCTGCGGAACGCGCTGCGCGGCGACAAGGGCGGGCCCACCGCCGAGACGAGCCCGGCCGCCGAGACCTCGCCCAATGCTCAAGGAGCCTGATTAGTGGACACGATTGCCAATTTCTTCAGCTTCATCACCACACCTGTCTCATGGGTGATCGTCCAGTTCCACAAGATGTACGGGGCGATCTTCGGCCCTGACACGGGCTGGGCCTGGGGACTGTCGATCGTGTCCCTCGTGGTGCTGATCCGCATCTGCCTGATCCCGCTCTTCGTGAAGCAGATCAAGTCGACGCGGAACATGCAGGCGCTCCAGCCGAAGATGAAGGCGATCCAGGAGCGCTACAAGAGCGACAAGCAGCGTCAGTCCGAAGAGATGATGAAGCTGTACAAGGAGACGGGTACCAACCCGCTCTCCTCGTGCCTTCCCATCCTGGCGCAGTCGCCGTTCTTCTTCGCCCTGTACTCGGTGCTCTCGCACATCGCCGAGGGCAAGACGATCGGCGTCATCAACCAGTCGCTGCTCGACAGCGCCCGTCAGGCCCACATCTTCGGCGCCCCGCTGGCCGCCAAGTTCATGGACAGCCCCGAGAAGGTCGAGGCCCTCGGTGCCTCGATCACCGATGTCCGCATCGTCACCGCGGTCATGATCGTCCTGATGTCGGCCTCGCAGTTCTTCACCCAGCGCCAGCTGATGATGAAGAACGTCGACCTCTCGGTGAAGACCCCGTACATGCAGCAGCAGAAGATGCTCATGTACATCTTCCCGCTGATCTTCGCCGGCATGGGCATCAACTTCCCCGTCGGCGTCCTCGTCTACTGGCTGACCACGAACGTGTGGACCATGGGCCAGCAGATGTACGTGATCAACCAGAACCCGACCCCGGGCAGCAAGGCGCAGGACGCCTACCTCCAGCGCCTGCTGAAGAGCGTCACGCACAGTGGTGAGGTCAAGGGCCGCCGCCGGAAGAACATCGTCAAGGTCATTGTCGAGAAGGGCAGCGACCGCAACGAGAACGAGCGCCGCTTCTTCGTCGGCCTCTCCAAGGCCGGCTTCGCCGCCCAGGCGGACGGCACCGTGATCAAGAGCGACACGATCGTGGCCGAGGCCGAGGGCGGTGCCGCCGCCAAGCGCCAGCAGCCCAAGCGCCAGACCAAGGCCCAGCGTCAGGCCGCCGCCCAGCAGGCCAAGGGCGCCGAGGCCGACGAGGCAGCGGAGGCCACCGAGGAGGCGGGCTCGGACGCCGAGCCCAAGACCTCGCTGGAGAAGAAGCCGGAGACCCCCGGCAAGGGCGACACGCAGGGTCAGTCCTCCGGCCGCAGCCGCGCCACCTCGGGCGGCAACCGCCAGGGCAAGTCCGGTCAGCGCAAGGGCCAGCAGCGGCCCAAGCACCCGTCCTCCAAGAAGTAAGCCCTCCCAGAAGCAAGAAGGAGTCCATCCGTGACGGAAGGCACCACCTCCGCCGCCGCCGAGGGTGGCGACACCCTGACCCGCCTGGAGCAGGAGGGTGAGATCGCGGCCGACTACCTCGAGGGCCTGCTCGACATCGCCGACCTCGACGGCGACATCGACATGGACGTCGAGGCGGACCGGGCCGCGGTCTCGATCATCAGCGACTCCAGCAGCCGCGACCTGCAGAAGCTCGTGGGCCGCGACGGCGAGGTCCTGGAGGCGCTCCAGGAGCTGACGCGCCTGGCCGTGCACCGCGAGACCGGTGACCGCAGCCGGCTGATGCTCGACATCGCCGGCTTCCGGGCCAAGAAGCGCGCCGAGCTCGCCGAGCTGGGCGCCAAGGCCGCCGCCGAGGTGAAGTCCACCGGCCAGCCGGTCAAGCTGGACCCGATGACGCCGTTCGAGCGCAAGGTCGTGCACGACGCGATCGCCGCCGCCGGTCTGCGCAGCGAGTCCGAGGGCGAGGAGCCGCAGCGCTTCGTCGTCGTGCTCCCGGCCTGAACCCTCACGTAGTGTCGGCCCCGTCTGTTCGCAGGCGGGGCCGATCTTTGTCAGCCTTGATAGTCAGCCACCACAGTGCGCTCGCACGCGAGTCGTGCGGTACGGAAGGACGGTTCCCGTGACGGAGGCAGCGGAGCTCCCCGAGGCGCCGGAGCAGGCGCGGACAGTCTTCGGTGAGTACTTCCCGGAGGCCGTGCGGTACGCGGAGCTGCTCGCGGACGCGGGTGTGAAGCGCGGTCTGATCGGCCCGCGCGAGGTCCCGCGTCTCTGGGAACGCCACCTGCTGAACTGTGCCGTCCTCTCGGAGGTCGTCCCCGAGGGCGTCACCGTCTGCGATGTGGGCTCGGGCGCCGGTCTTCCCGGTATCCCCCTGGCTCTGGTCCGGCCCGACCTGAAGATCACGCTCCTGGAGCCGCTCCTGCGCAGGACGAACTTCCTCCAGGAGGTCGTCGAGCTGCTCGGCCTCGACCATGTGACCGTGGTCCGGGGACGGGCGGAGGAGATGCTCGGCAAGATCACGCCCGTGCACGTGGTGACCGCCCGCGCGGTGGCTCCGCTCGACCGGCTCGCCGGCTGGGGCGTTCCCCTGCTGCGCCCGTACGGAGAGATGCTGGCCCTCAAGGGCGACACCGCCGAGGAGGAGATCAACGGTGCTCGCGCCGCGCTCTCCCGGCTCGGTGTGGTGGAGGCCTCGGTGTTGCACGTGGGCGAGGGGATCGTCGATCCGATGACCACGGTCGTCCGCGTGGAGGTCGGCGAGAGCCCCGGTGGTGTGCGGTTCGCGGCCAAGCGGGCCAAGGCCGCCCGTACCAGCAAGACCCGTCGGCGCCGCTGACCGTCCCATACGTACCATTTCGGAGTGTCGAACGGTCCCGGCCGGGCGTCAGGGGCATGGTGTTTCACGTGAAACGTCGCTCACTGCTGCAGGGGATCATCAGCCGCGGTCGCGCGGCTGCCACGCCCCGGGACCGTAGACCCCGCGTGAAGCCACCCGTGAGGGTCACGGAGTTGTCCACAGAGGTGGATTCACCCACAGAACCACCGGCCTCGCTGGTTCACGACCCCGAAAGCATGGCAGGCTCTCCTCATCGCGAGCCTGAAGCCGAGGAGAGTGAATCCTTGCGGTCCGACGCCAACATCGCGGGACCGATGACCGATCCGGTCCCCGGTCCCCGAACCGAATCGGTGGGGGAGGATGTTTCACGTGAAACATTGCCCCCGATGGACGACACCCCCATCGGTCGTGCTGCCCAGCTGGCAGTAGAAGCGCTGGGTCGTGCCGGGGAGGGACTTCCTCGCCCGGCCCAGACCCGCGTGATGGTCGTCGCCAATCAGAAGGGCGGCGTGGGCAAGACGACCACGACGGTCAACCTTGCCGCGTCCCTGGCGCTGCACGGCGCCCGCGTCCTCGTCATCGACCTGGACCCGCAGGGCAACGCCTCGACGGCGCTGGGCATCGACCATCACGCCGAGGTCCCCTCGATCTACGACGTGCTGGTGGACAGCAAGCCGCTCTCGGACGTGGTGCAGCCGGTCAGGGACGTCGAGGGCCTCTTCTGCGCCCCCGCCACCATCGACCTGGCGGGCGCGGAGATCGAGCTGGTGTCGCTGGTGGCCCGTGAGAGCCGCCTGCAGCGGGCGATCCAGGCCTATGAGCAGCCGCTGGACTACATCCTGATCGACTGCCCGCCCTCGCTCGGACTCCTCACGGTCAACGCCATGGTGGCGGGCGCGGAGGTACTGATCCCGATCCAGTGCGAGTACTACGCGCTGGAGGGGCTCGGACAGCTCCTGCGGAACGTCGACCTGGTCCGAGGCCACCTCAACCCGGCCCTCCACGTCTCGACGATTCTGCTCACCATGTACGACGGTAGGACGAGGCTCGCCTCCCAGGTCGCCGACGAGGTGCGCAGCCACTTCGCAGAGGAGGTGCTGCGGACCAGCATTCCGAGGTCCGTCCGCATCTCGGAGGCGCCGAGCTACGGACAGACCGTCCTCACCTACGACCCGGGCTCCAGCGGTGCCCTGTCGTACCTCGAAGCGGCCCGTGAGATCGCACTGCGGGGGGTCGCCGTGCATTACGACCCGCAGCACGCCCATGCAGGGCACCAGAACAACCAGCGCAGCATGTCGGAGGGGATCCAGTGAGCGAGCGACGTAGGGGATTGGGGCGTGGGCTCGGTGCGCTGATCCCCGCTGCTCCCCAGGAACGGCAGGTGGAACGAGGGGTGGCCGCCGCGAAGCTGGCGACGCTGCCGCAGAGCCCGCAGGCCCCGGAGTCCACGCCGGCGTGGAACGAGCCGGAGCCGGTGGCCCTGCCGGAGGCTCCGGCCGGTGCGTACTTCACCGAGCTTCCGATCGACGCCATCGTTCCCAACCGGCACCAGCCGCGTGAGGTCTTCGACGAGGACGCGCTGGCGGAGCTCGTCACCTCCATCAAGGAGGTCGGCCTGCTCCAGCCCGTGGTCGTGCGCAAGATCGAGGCCGACCGCTACGAGCTCGTCATGGGTGAGCGTCGTCTGCGGGCGTCGACGACGGCGGGTCTGGAGCGGATCCCCGCGATCGTCCGGGACACCGACGACGAGAAGATGCTCCTGGACGCGCTCCTGGAGAACCTTCACCGGGCCCAGCTGAACGCGATCGAAGAAGCCCACGCCTACGAGCAGCTGCTCAAGGACTTCGGCTGCACGCACGACCAGCTCGCGGAGCGGATCGGGCGCTCCCGTCCGCAGATCTCCAACACGCTGCGTCTGCTGCGGCTCTCGCTGCCGGTGCAGCGCCGGGTCGCCGCCGGAGTGCTCTCCGCCGGCCATGCGCGGGCCCTGCTCGGCGTGGAAGACCCGGAGGCGCAGGACAAGCTGGCGTACCGGATCGTCTCCGAGGGTCTCTCGGTGCGCAGCGTCGAGGAGATCGTGAGCCTCATGGGCTCCGAGGAGCCCGCGTCCGCGGTCAAGCCGAAGGGCCCGCGTGCCGGTGGCCGTGTCTCGCCCGCGCTCACGGACCTCGCCACCCGTCTCTCGGACCGCTTCGAGACCCGGGTGAAGGTCGACCTGGGACAGAAGAAGGGCAAGATCGTCGTCGAGTTCGCCTCGATGGACGATCTGGACCGGATCCTCTCGACCCTGGCTCCCGGCGAGGGACGGGTCATGGACCACAAGAACACCGAGGGTTGATCTCCTTCCCTCGCTGAGGCCGCCCAGGGCGGGTCGTGCTCCGGTCTTCACCGGAACGCGGCCCGCCCTTTGCCTCTGAGCGGTATCGCCCCGATCGCCCGATCGATACGATTCCGAGAGGCGTATCCGTGCTCGATGGCGAGGGAAACGAGGAGCAGCCGTGGGGCGTCGGCTCGTACCGCTCACGCTGGACAACCTTCCGGATCTCCCCAAGCGGTGTCGCTCCTGTGTCTTCTGGGAGCTCGACCCGGTCAGCGGTGAGGCGGCGGTGAAGGCGGGGCGCCCGGAGCTGGAGAAGGAGGCCTGGATCTCGGCCGTTCTCCTGGAATGGGGCTCCTGCGGCCGGGTGGTCTACGTCGACGAGGTACCGGTCGGTTACGTCCTCTACGCTCCCCCGGCCTATGTGCCGCGCTCGACCGCCTTCCCGACGAGCCCCGTGGCGGCGGACGCCGTCCAGCTGATGACGGCCTGGATCATGCCGGGCTATCAGGGGCAGGGGCTGGGGCGTGTGGTGGTGCAGACCGTGGCCAAGGACGTGATGAGGCGGGGCTTCAAGGCGATCGAGGCGTTCGGGGACGCCCGGTGGAAGGAGCCCGCCTGTGTGCTGCCGGCCGAGCACCTCCTCGCGGTGGGCTTCAAGACCGTCCGTCCGCACCATGCCTTCCCCCGGCTGAGGCTGGAGCTCAGGACGACGCTCTCCTGGAAGGAGGATGTCGAGATGGCTCTGGACCGTCTGCTCGGCGCCGTCCAGAAGGAGCCGGCCCTCCGGCCTCTTTAGCTTCGGAGAACGAGAACGGCCCGCCCCTGTCCGGGGCGGGCCGTTTCACGTGAAACATGCGGCGGGTGTCAGGCCTTGGCCTCGACGAAGCCCTCCAGGTCGCGCAGGATGGCGGCCTTCGGCTTGGCGCCGACGATGGTCTTCACGACCTCGCCGCCCTGGTAGACGTTCAGCGTCGGGATCGACATGACGCCGTACTTGGCAGCCGTGGCCGGGTTCTCGTCGATGTTGAGCTTCACGACCTCGATCTCGACGTGCTCGGCGGCGATGGCCTCCAGCGACGGGGCGATCTGGCGGCACGGGCCGCACCAGGCAGCCCAGAAGTCCACGAGGACGGGCTTGTCGCTCTTGAGGACGAGCTCCTCGAAGTCTGCGTCGGTCACGTTCTTCAGGGCGCCGGCCACGGCGGCCTCCTTATTTCGCGGGGTGTGGGGTAGGGAGAGACGGGGGTCAGACCGCGGGGGTCTCGGCCAGCTTCTCGCTGTCGGCGAGGGCGGCCAGGAAGCGCTCGGCGTCGAGCGCGGCCGAGCAGCCGGTGCCGGCGGCCGTGATGGCCTGACGGTAGGTGTGGTCGACGACGTCGCCGGCGCCGAAGACACCCGTGAGGTTCGTGCGCGTCGACGGGGCGGCGACCTTGAGGTAGCCCTCCTCGTCCAGGTCCAGCTGGCCCTTGAAGAGCTCGGTCCGCGGGTCGTGGCCGACGGCGATGAAGAGGCCGGTGACGGCGAGCCGGCGGGTCTCACCGGTCTTCGTGTCGCGCAGGGTCAGACCGCTGAGCTTCTGCTCGCCGTGGATCTCGGTGACCTCGCTGTCCCAGGCGAAGGAGATCTTCGGGTCGGCGAAGGCACGCTCCTGCATGGCCTTGGAGGCACGCAGGGTGTCGCGGCGGTGGACGATCGTGACGGACTTGGCGAAGCGCGAGAGGAAGGTGGCCTCCTCGATCGCGGTGTCGCCGCCGCCGACGACGGCGATGTCCTGGTCCTTGAAGAAGAACCCGTCGCAGGTGGCGCACCAGGAGACACCGCGGCCGGAGAGCGTGTCCTCGTTGGGGAGGCCGAGCTTGCGGTGCTGGGAGCCGGTGGTGACGATCACGGCCTTGGCGCGGTGCACGGTGCCGGCGGTGTCGGTGACGGTCTTGATCTCGCCGGTCAGGTCGACGGCGACGACATCGTCGGGGACCAGCTCGGCGCCGAAGCGCTCGGCCTGAGCCCGCATGTTGTCCATCAGGTCCGGGCCCATGATCCCGTCACGGAAACCGGGGAAGTTCTCGACCTCGGTGGTGTTCATCAGGGCGCCACCAGCGGTGACCGCACCCTCGAACACCAGAGGATTCAGCGACGCTCGGGCCGTGTAGAGCGCAGCGGTGTAACCCGCGGGCCCGGAGCCGATGATGATCACGTTACGGACGTCGCTCACGGGTTTCTTCCTCGTCTCTGCAGACTGCCACTGCCTACGGGGGCGGTTGTCTCGGTCGCTCTCACCCCACCCAACGGATCCTAAGGGGCGTGCATTCCCGAGACCGCCGCGCGGCACCGTGGCCCGACGGGAAGTGAGGTCAGGAGCGAGGGTACGTCTGGCTGAGCAGGACCTCGGCGGCCGGGCTTCCGCTCTCCGTGGGCCGCTCGGCGCAGGAGGCGTCGAGCACATAGGCCTGGACGCGTGTGCTGTCCGCCGGATCCGTCAGGACGAGCAGATAGGCCGGTGTTCCCCGGTACTCGCCGCGCTCGTGGCCGAGGACCCCGTCGGTGCGACCGGTGCCGGCCAGCACACAGCCGGGAACGGCTCCCGCCTCGTTGCGCCGGGCGGGGTCGCCGCCGGCATCCGCGGACATGGATTCGGGCCCGACCCCCTGGGGGGTCTTGGGAGCGCGGTTCTCCGCGAGGAGGGCGTGCACGCGGTCCTCCACAGGTGCACCGGAGAAGGGACTGACGGGCGCGCTCGCGAGCGTGTCGGCCTTCTGGGCGTCGGCCGAACCGCCGGCGGTCGGGTTGCCCGCCTGGGTGAGGTAGAGGCTCGTCCCGAGCACCACGGCTCCGAAGGCGGCGCCGATCGTGGAGAGCAGCCCGACCCGGCGACGGCGGCGCGTGCCGGGGCGGCCGGGGCCGGTGCCCGCCCGCGAGCGACCGGCAGGGCGGTCCGTGGCCGGGGAGGACGGGGAGGGAACCGCGGTGTCCTCGGAGGGACGCGATGTTTCACGTGAAACAGGGGCGTCGCTCTCCGGGGAGGTGGCGTTGAGGAGGGCTTCGGCGGCGAGGGCGGCGTCGATCCGCCCGGCGATCTCGGCGGGCATGCGGGGCGGTCCGGGCAGGGTGCCGAGCAGTCCCCGGATCTCCTCCAGGGAGGACCGGACGTCGGCACAGAGGGGACAGCCGTCCAGGTGCCGTCGTACGGCCGCCGAGCGGGTCGGCGGGAGCAGCCCCTCGGTCAGATCGGAGATCTCCGAGACGTCCGGGTGCTGTGTGGTGTCGGCCTTGCCGGCCGTGGAAGTCACGTGCGCCCACCTCCGCCCTTCACAGCAGCTGGATCTGTCGGTCCGGTATCCGTCGTCCCCGGCACCGGTGGGACGGATGTCCCCGGCGTCCGGTTCCTTCCCCCTTCGGCGGCCTCGTTACCCACGGTGTCGGCGCGCAGATGAGTGACCATCGGAAGGAGGCGTGCCCGTCCGCGTGCGCAGCGGCTCTTCACGGTCCCGGTGGGGACGCCGAGGACACGGGCCGCCTCCGCGACCGGGTATCCCTGCATGTCGACGAGGACCAGGGCGGCCCGCTGGTCCTCGGGGATCGTGGCGAGAGCGGCCAGGAGCTGCCGGTGGAGGTCCTGGCGCTCCACCGGTGCCTCGGCCGACTCGTGGGGGTCGAGAAGCTGCTCGAAGCGGTCGGTGTCGTCGACGGGTGAGGTTCTGCGGGAGGCGGTCTTGCGGGCCCGGTCGAGGCAGGCGTTCACCGTGATGCGGTGGAGCCAGGTCGTGACGGCCGACTGGCCCCGGAAGGTGTGGGCGGCCCGGAAGGCGGAGATCAGGGCGTCCTGGACGGCGTCAGCGGCCTCCTCGCGGTCCCCCAGGGTCCGCAGGGCCACTGCCCACAGCCGATCACGATGCCGCCGCACGAGCTCGGCGAAGGCGTCGGGGTCCCCGGCGACATGGCGGGCGAGGAGTTCTTCGTCCGCCGCCGTCCGGAGGTCGTCAGCCGGAGGCGTCACGGTTCCCCTCCTCGTTCGGCAGCCGTGCAGGCATTCAATCGGGTCCGTGCCCGGAAGTAAATGAGCGCCGAGCTGGGCTCGGCGCTCATGGATGGTGCGGGTGATGACTACGGGGCGGTCCCCTGGAACGACACGTTCGTGATGGCCTGCTTGTAGCCGGCTCCGAAGTACTGGTCGCCGCTCGCGTACGGCGCGGCCGTCAGCCACAGGAGCACGTAGCGGGTCTTGACCGGTGTCTTCGTCTCCAGCTTCGCCGTCGAGTCCGAGGTCTCGACGGTGGCGATCCGCTTCATCGAGTCGACGGAGCCCGAGGGGCTCAGCGAGTCCGTCGCGTACAGGGTGATCGCGGTCTGCGGGCCGCTGTAGCGCAGCGCTATGGAAGCCGCCGTCACGTTCTGCTCGCCGCCCAGGTCGTAGACGATGCCGACGCCCTGCTTGTAGGGAGCGAGGACGGGACCCTCCTGGAAGGTCTTGGTGCGCCAGTACGTGGAGCTGTCGCTGTCGTACGTGTTGGCGACCCCGCTCGTGTCCTGCGGCCTGCCGTCGGGGGCGTACTCCTCGGCCGAGGAGACGGTGAGCGGCTGCGGCGGCTTGGGCTTCTCGTCGTCGAGCGTCGGCTGTACGTTCTTCGGCTCGTCCTTGCCCTCCGGGGCGAGCAGCCGGTCCGCGATCTGCCAGCTGCCGAGGCCGAGGGCAGCGATCAGGAGGGCCGAGACGGCCCACTTGAGCGCCTTGCCGGTGCGGCTCTGCAGCGGGGGCGGCGGGACGACGACCGGCTGGGTGACCACGGGACGCGGCTGGGGGCGTCCGTAGGTGCCCTGCTGGTACGTCGTGTGCTGGTACTCGGGCGGGGCGGTGAACTCCGGCTCCGGAGGCCGGACGCGGGGCATCGCCGCCACGGCCTTGGCCAGTTCGTCCGGAGTGGTGCAGGGCGGCTCCTGACGCGAGGCGGTGGCCCCGTCGTTCGCGAGGGCGCGCATGGCGATCTCGGAGAGGCCCCGGTGGACACCGGCGCGGACCTGGTCCGGCGCCAGCAGCCCGACGCCCTTGGGCAGTCCGGAGAGACCGTAGGCGTCGCTGTCGTACGGCCAGCGCTGGGTCAGCGCGGCGTACAGCAGGGCGCCGATGGCCTCGGTGTCACTGCGCTGCGGACGCTCGGCGGTGATGCCGCGCAGCGCGGCGTTCACGGCCAGGCCGCGGATCCGGTACTGACCGGTGGAGCTGCGCAGGACGGCGCTCGGAGTGAGCCGGAGGTGCGCGAGGCCCTCGCGGTGGGCGGCGGCCATGGCCTGGGAGACCTGGCTGACGAGCTGGTACGCGTCGTGGGGCTCCAGGGGGCCGGCCGCGAGCAGCGCCGTCAGTTCGGTGGAGTCCGGCAGCCATTCGTGCACGACGTACACGAGGTCGTTCTCCTCGACGGCGTCGAGGACCTGGACGAAGCGGGGGTCGCCGAGGAGGGCCGAGGAGCGGGCCGCGGCCAGGACCGACCGTGCTCTGGGGTGGTCGGCCGGCAGGAGGTGGACCCCGACCGCACGGCGCAGCTTCTCGTCGACGGCACGCCAGCTGCTGAAGCCGTCCAGACGGGTGACGCACTCCTCCAGCCGGTAGCGCCTGGCCAGTTTGTGGCCGCTGTGCAGTTCGGGTGCCGTGAGGGAGGGCTGCTCGCCGCTCTTTCCTTCGACCGCCTTGCTCTTCGTGGCCTCGACGGACTTCTCCGCCGTCTTCTGCTCTTCCGCCACCCCGTCGGTCGCGGCCGTGTCCGCCTTGGCGGTCAGCGGGTCGTCACCGCTGTTGTCGGCCACGTCGACGGCAGCCGTGCTACGTTCCGCCACCGTCGTTCCTGCCTCCCCATCCGTTGCGCCACATCCAACAGCCAAGCCAATTGTGCCCACAGTCGGACGCTATGCACGACACGCGGTTCCCGCCGATGGTTGTGCGGGACCGCCGGGTTCAGCGTCCCAGACGTCCGCGCACCATGCCGACCAGGGTGTTCAGTTCCGCGATCCGCATGCGCTTCGCGGCGACGAAGAAGACACCGAGGAGGACCGCCCCGCCGACCACGAGGGCGGCGAGCGAGCCCAGGGCGCCCTCGCCGAGCAGCTTCAGCAGACCGAAACCGACCCCACCGGCGACGATCGCCGCGGGCACGGAGGCCATGCAGAGCCGCGCGTAGGTCCGCATCACGTGGGTGCCGTCCAGGTCGCCGCCCAGGCGCTTGCGGAGCCGGCGCCACGCGATGCCGACGCCGACGGCGTAGGCGAGGCCGTACGAGGCGGCCATGCCCACCACGGCCCACTGGGCCGGCAGGACGACGTAGCAGAGCGCCGAGGCGGCCGCGTTGACCGCGGCGACGATCACCGTGTTGTAGAAGGGCGTTCGGGTGTCCTCGTAGGCGTAGAAGCCGCGGAGCACGACGTACTGGACGGAGTAGGGGATCAGACCGAGGCCGAAGGCCATCAGGATGAAGCCCATGCCCTGGGCCGCTTCGACGCCGCTGGAGGCGTAGAGCAGGGTGCACATCGGGACGCCGAGCGCCAGGAAGGCGAAGGAGACCGGGACGATCGCGACGGCCGAGTTCCGCAGGCCCTGGGAGATGTCGTCCCGGACGGCGCCGGGGTCGTCGTCGTGGGCGGCACGGGAGATCCGCGGCAGCAGCGCGGCCATGACGGAGACCGTGATGATGGCCTGCGGCATGCCCCAGATCAGCTGGGCGTTGGAGTAGGCGAGGAAGCCGGCACCGTTCTTCCCGGACTCCTCGCCGGCGGCGGTGGCCAGCTGGGTGACGACCAGGACGCCCGCCTGGTTGGCGAGGACGAAGAGGACCGTCCACTTGGCCAGCTTGACGGTCTTGCCGAGCCCGTGGCCCTTCCAGTCGAAGCGGGGGCGGAACCGGAAGCCCGTCTCGCGCAGGTACGGGATCATCGCCAGCGCCTGGACGACGAGGCCGAGCAGGGTGCCGATGCCGAGCAGGCGGATGCCCTCGTCCGGAATGGTCTGCACGCCCATGTGGGACTCGGCGGAGGTGCCGTACACCCAGATGAACAGGCCGAAGGTGACGATCATGACGATGTTGTTGAGGACCGGGGTCCACATCATCGCGCCGAACTTGCCGCGGGCGTTGAGGATCTGGCCCATCACCACGTGCACGCCCATGAAGAAGATCGTGGGCAGGCAGTAGCGGGCGAAGGTCACGGCCACGCTGTTGGCCGCGGCGTCGTCGGCGATGGTGTTCGACATCAGCCGGATCAGGAGCGGCGCCGCGAAGACGGCCAGGGCCACGATGAGGCCGAGCGCCACCATGACCAGCGTGAGCAGCCGGTTGGCGTAGGCCTCGCCGCCGTCCTCGTCGTTCTTCATGGAGCGGACGAGCTGCGGGACGAAGACCGAGTTGAGGCCGCCGCCGACGGTGAGGATGTAGATCATCGTCGGCAGGGTGTAGGCGATCGTGAAGGTGTCACCGAGCAGGGCCGCGCCGAGCGCGCCGGTGATCACCAGGCTGCGGACGAAGCCCGTCAGCCGGGAGACCAGGGTGCCGGCCGCCATCACCGCGCTCGACTTCAGCAGCCCGGAGGCACGGCCGGACTTCTTGGGGGCGGGCGCGGGCAGAGGGTCCGGCTCCGGGGCGGGCGGCGGCACCTGGCCGGGCGCCTGCTGGTCCCGGTAGAGGTGCGCGAACGCGTCCGGCTCCGGCGTCTCCTCACTCGCCCGGGTCACCAGGTCGTCGACCCCGGTGAACTGCACCGTGCGCGCGTCGTCGCCGTACGGAAGATGCCGCGAGGGGCCGTCCGGCTCGGGCGCCGGGGTCTGCGCCCACACCCGGGGGTCGGGGGCGTGCTGCGGCGCGGCCGGCTGCTGGTAGAGCGCGTGGGGGTCCTGGTAGGTGCCGGGCGGGGGCGGCGGGTGCGCGGCGCGGTCGTAGAGCGCCTCGGTCACCGGGTCCTGCGCGGACATGTCCTGGGCCCGGTACGGGTCGTGGGCGAAGGCGTCCTGGACGTAGGGGTCCTGGGTGTACGGGGTCTGCGCGTAGGGGTCCTGGGCAAAGGGGTCCTGCCCCTGCGCGCCAGGGGCGCCCTGGTGTGGGGGCGGCACCGGCGGGTGGCCGGCACCGGGAGGCGCCGCGGGCGTCCCGGGGGACGGCGCCGGGCCGCCCGCGCCCTGGCCGCGGTCACCGTCGTACGGCGCGTTCATGGTTACCCCACCTCATCGTCCCCGGCCGACCGGCCACGACATCGCTCAACGGTCCACTTTCTCACTCGGGCCCGACGGGTCGCCGCTTTCGGGCCCGGTGTCCGGTGTCGGGTCACTCGGCTGCACGGGTTCCTCCACGTCGGATTCGCCCTCGCCGGGTGCGTCCTCGCCGGGCTGCGACGCGGCGTCGCCCTCGGCGGGTGCGTCCTCGGTGGCCTCGGCCGCCTCGGCCGCCTCGGCCTCGGCGTTCCGGGCGGCCACCCGCTTGCGCTGGCTGTACATGCGCACGCCGGCGAGCACGAGGAGGAGGACACCGCCGGCGATCACGAGCATCACCGTGGGGGTGATCTCGGAGACCCGCACGGTGAAGTTCATCGGCTGCCCGTACGGGGTGCCGTCCTCGGTGTAGAGCTGGGCGGTCATCGGCACCTGGCCGTTGACGTTGGCCGAGGCGGTGAACTTCACCGACTGGCTGTGTCCGCCGCCGACCTTCACCGGGAGCTCGGTGAACCGCTCGCCGTTCAGCTCCAGCCGGTTCTTGTTGCCCGAGGTGAGGCGCAGCTTCAGGTTGTCGACGCCCTGGAGCAGCTTGTTCTGGACGGTCACGGGGATCGTCGCGCTGCGGCCGGAGAGCGTGAGGTCCGACTTGTCGACCAGTTGGACGCCCTTGGTGAGGGTCTGCAGATAGTCCAGGACGTTGTTCCGGTAGATCGCGGCGTCCCGGGCCTCACCGCGCCAGGAGGTCGACATCTCGCGGTTGATCGCGTTGCCGAAGGGCGTCACGACGCGTTCCGGCTGGGTCAGGATGACCTTGAAGTCGTCCAGCTCGTCCCGCGTGGTCTTCATGTCGCGGAAGGCCTGCACGGGAAGCTCCCGGTCGCGCAGCTTCTTCGGGTAGCGGGAGGCGCTCGGCACCGTGGTGGAGGCGTCCGGGTCCGGCTTGGCGGCGGCGGCGGCGAGGAGGTCGGTCGGCTCGGTCCAGCGCCGGCCGGAGAGGCCCTCCAGGGCGGTCGCCATGGACTGGGCCTGCGCGGCCGTCGGCATCCGCTGCGGGGCGACGACGATGCTGCGCTGGTCCTCCGGCTGCTCCAGGGTGACCGCGAGCGACTGGGCGAGGAACTCCTGGACCGCGAGCGTGGAGCTCTCCGCGCGGACCATGTCCCCTTCGAAGGCGGTGGACAGGAGCGCGTCGCTCACCACGGCCGTGGTGCTGCCGTTGCCGAGCGGGCGGGCTGCCGTGGCCGTGTAGGAGAGGTCGTCGCGGACGCTGTCGCTGCGGGCGATCACCTTCCCGGCACCGGCCGAGGTCGCGACCGCCACGATGGAGGGGTCGACGGCGCCGGCGACGGGCCAGGCGAAATCGGTGGACGCCTCGACGTGGAGGACGGTCTCGACCGTCATGCCCGCCAGGGCGGTCGCCGACTGGAGGTGTCCGAGGGAGCCGGGCACGTCCTTGCCCCGATGGGCCAGCGAGGCCAGGTCGGGGTCGGCGAAGGGGAGGGCGACGACCTTGTGCCCCTGGACCGCCTTCTCCAGCGCGTCCAGCCACCGCTCGGCGACGGCCTGGTTCCTGCCGGGGACGTCCAGGTCGCCGTCCTTGACGCGGTAGCCGTTCGCCATGGCGTCGACGGAGGCCAGCAGGTCCGGGTCGACCACCCAGGTGACCGGGAGGTCCTTGCCGAGGGAGACCAGCTCGTCCAGGCGCCCGCCCGGACGCAGCTCGGCCGCCAGGTCGTCGTCCTCGAAGACCGGGGTCTGCTGGTCGTCCGTGGCGGTCTGCGCCGAGACGTGCGCCGAGCCGATGACCGGCCAGAGATAGGTGAGCTGGGTCTTCTTCTCGGTGGCCTCGGGCTGGTACGGCAGGAAGGTCCGCTCGATGCCGAGCACCCTCTCGTACTGCCGGTCCGAGGTCTGCCCGGTGAGGGAGACGCCCAGCTGGTAGACGCCCTCCTCGTCGAGCCCCAGCTCGGAGACGGGGACGGAGAGCGAGAAGTCCGCGCTGAGTCCGGCGCCCAGCCGGGGAATCTTGACGGTCGGCGCGCCCTCGAGGGGGGCGGGGTCGCTGTCGCTCCGGAAACCGGTGCGCCCCGTCACCTGCTCGATCTCGCTGCGGCTCGTCATCTTCGGTCCGACGCGCAGGTTCACGGTCGCGTCGGTGACGGGCTTCTTGCCCCGGTTGGTCACCGTGCCCGTGACGGTGACGGTGTCCCCCTCGACGGGCGCGCTCGGGGCCAGCGTGTCGAGTGACACATCGACCGTCCTGGAGCCGCTGGCGTCCTCGGCGGCGGCCGCCGGAGCGGCGACGAGGGGGGCCTGGAGCAGGCCCGCGAGAAGGGGTGCCCCGAAGGCGACGGTGATCGTGCGCCGCAGCCATCGGCGGGCAGGTGAGGGACCGGTTCCCTGGATGTCTGCCGCCTCGGCCACGCGTTCGCCCGTCCTCGTCGTTGTCCGTGATGCCAGTGGTGTCGGTGGTTCCCGGTTGCTGTGTCCAGGCATGGTAACGAGGCACGCTGGGGGCAAGTGCCGGGGACTGCTCCAGCGGAAAAACGGGAACGTCGCGGTGAGCCGGGGCACGTACCCTTTTCTGTTGTGCCGAACGCCAACGAAGACACCCCGACTGCACTGAGCCAGGTGCAACGCCGCGCGGTCAGTGAACTACTCCGTGTGTCCCCTGTCGCCGACGACCTCGCCCGCCGTTTCCAGGAGGCCGGGTTCAGCCTCGCGCTGGTCGGCGGCTCGGTACGGGACGCGTTGCTCGGCCGGCTCGGCAACGACCTGGACTTCACCACCGACGCCCGCCCCGAGGACGTACTGAAGATCGTCCGTCCGTGGGCCGACGCCGTGTGGGAGGTCGGCATCGCCTTCGGGACCGTCGGCTCCCAGAAGGACGGCTACCAGATCGAGGTCACCACGTACCGCTCGGAGGCCTACGACCGGACCTCCCGGAAGCCCGAGGTCTCCTACGGCGACTCCATCGACGAGGACCTCGTCCGCCGTGACTTCACCGTCAACGCCATGGCCGTGGCACTCCCCGAGAAGGAGTTCATCGACCCGTACGGCGGTCTCGAAGACCTGTCCGCCCGGGTCCTGCGCACGCCGGGCACGCCGGAGGAGTCCTTCTCCGACGACCCGCTGCGCATGATGCGGGCCGCGCGGTTCGCGGCACAGCTGGACTTCGAGGTCGCCCCCGAGGTCGTCACGGCCATGAAGGAGATGTCCGGCCGGATCGAGATCGTCTCCGCCGAGCGTGTCCGTGAGGAGCTCAACAAGCTGCTGCTCTCGGCGCACCCCCGGAAGGGCCTCGGCCTCCTCGTGGACACCGGCCTCGCCGAGCACGTGCTGCCCGAGCTGCCGGCGCTGCGCCTGGAGAGCGATGAGCACCACCGGCACAAGGACGTCTACGAGCACTCGCTGACCGTGCTCGACCAGGCGATCGACCTGGAGGAGGACGGGCCCGACCTGGTGCTGCGCCTCGCCGCCCTGCTCCACGACATCGGCAAGCCGCGCACCCGCCGCTTCGAGAAGGACGGCCGGGTCTCCTTCCACCACCACGAAGTGGTCGGCGCGAAGATGACCAAGAAGCGCATGACCGCGCTCAAGTACTCCAACGAAATGATCAAGGACGTCTCGCGCCTCGTGGAGCTGCACCTGCGCTTCCACGGCTACGGGGACGGCGAGTGGACCGACTCGGCCGTGCGGCGCTACGTCCGTGACGCCGGCCCGCTGCTCTCGCGGCTGCACAAGCTGACCCGCTCGGACTGCACCACGCGGAACAAGCGCAAGGCGGCGGCGCTCTCCCGGACCTACGACGGCCTTGAGGTCCGCATCGCCCAGCTCCAGGAGCAGGAGGAGCTGGACGCGATCCGCCCGGACCTCGACGGCAACGAGATCCAGGAGATCCTGGGCATCGGACCTGGGCCGGCCATCGGCCAGGCGTACAAGTTCCTGCTGGAGCTCCGCCTGGAGAACGGGCCGATGGAGCACGACGAGGCCGTTGCCGCGCTCAAGGAGTGGTGGGCAGCGCGCGACTGAGTCGAGCCGGCACACGGACGGGTCGATGTTTCACGTGAAACACCGACCCGGTCGACGCTCTGGAGGGGTGGTGTTTCACGTGAAACATCACCCCTCTCGGCGTTCCCGGTGCAGGGCCACCGCGAGCGCCGCGTAGATCACGGCCACCAGCACGACCAGAAGAGGCGACCGGCCGTCGGGCGGCAGCATCAGGGCCGCGACGCCCGCCGCGCCCACGAAGGCGACGTTGAACAGCACGTCGTAGAGCGAGAAGACCCGGCCCCGGTAGGAGTCGTCCACGGTCGTCTGGACCACCGTGTCCGTCGCGATCTTCGCTCCCTGGGTGATGAGCCCGAGGAGGAAGGCGGCGACGAGGAAGGGGGTCGGGCTGAAGGGCAGACCGAGCGCCGGTACGAGGAGGGCGGCCGCGGCCGTGCACACCGTCATCCACCCGAAGGGGCCGAAGCGCCCCACCGCCCAGGGGGAGAGCACGGCGGCCGCGAAGAAGCCCGCGCCGGAGGCGGCGACGGCGATGCCGAGCAGTCCGAGGCCCTCGGACTCCGTGGAGCTCCAGGCGTAGCGGCAGAGCATGAGCACGGAGACGAGCAGGGCGCCGTAACAGAAGCGCATGAGGGCCACCGCGGTGAGCGCCCGGGCCGCAGGGCGCCGCGCGGCGAGGTGTCGCAGGCCGGCGACCAGGCCGAGGGCGGTCGACTTCAGGGCCGAGGTGAGGGGCTGCGGCGTGAGGTCGGCGTCGGGGCCGAGCAGCTCCCGGGACATCCGCAGGGAGGCGAGGGCGGCGCAGAGATAGAGGACGGCGCCGAAGGCGACGACGACCGCGTCGGAGTTGTCGGCGACGAGCCGGACCCCGAACGCGAGACCGCCGCCGAGGGTCGCGGCGAGGGTGCCCGCGGTGGGCGAGAGCGAGTTCGCCACGACGAGCCGTTCCTCGTCGACGACGCGGGGGAGGGAGGCCGAGAGCCCCGCCAGGACGAACCGGTTGACGGCGGTGACGGAGAGGGCCGAGGCGTAGAAGAGCCAGTCCGGTACGGAGGCGAGGACGAGGACGGCGGTCCCGCAGGCGAGCAGGGAGCGCAGGAGGTTCCCGTACAGGAAGACCTGGCGGCGCTGCCAGCGGTCGAGGAGCACCCCGGCGAAGGGCCCGACGAGCGAGTACGGGAGCAGGAGGACCGCCATGGCCGAGGCGATCGCGGTCGGGGAGGTCTGCTTCTCGGGTGAGAAGACGACGTACGTGGCCAGGGCCACCTGATAGACGCCGTCGGCGCACTGGGAGAGCAGCCGTACGGTGAGCAGGCGGCGGAAGTTCGTCAGGCGCAGGAGTACGCGCAGATCACGTACGACGGACATGGCAGCAAGACTCACATACGAAGAGGGCCCCCGGGCGGTGGCTCGGGGACCCTCGATCGACAAGCGTGCGGCGCTTTAGCGCTCGACCTCACCCTTGATGAACTTCTCGACGTTGGCCAGGGCCTCGTCGTCGAAGTACTGGACCGGCGGGGACTTCATGAAGTAGCTCGACGCGGAGAGGATCGGGCCACCGATGCCCCGGTCCTTGGCGATCTTCGCGGCGCGCAGGGCGTCGATGATGACACCGGCGGAGTTCGGGGAGTCCCACACCTCGAGCTTGTACTCGAGGTTCAGCGGGACGTCGCCGAAGGCGCGGCCCTCGAGGCGCACGTACGCCCACTTGCGGTCGTCCAGCCAGGCCACGTAGTCCGACGGGCCGATGTGGACGTTCTTCTCGCCCAGCTCGCGGTCCGGGATCTGCGAGGTGACGGCCTGCGTCTTCGAGATCTTCTTGGACTCCAGGCGCTCGCGCTCGAGCATGTTCTTGAAGTCCATGTTGCCGCCGACGTTGAGCTGCATGGTGCGCTCAAGACGGACACCGCGGTCCTCGAACAGCTTCGCCATCACGCGGTGCGTGATGGTCGCGCCGACCTGCGACTTGATGTCGTCGCCGACGATCGGGACGCCCGCCTCGGTGAACTTGTCCGCCCACTCCTTGGTGCCGGCGATGAAGACCGGGAGAGCGTTGACGAACGCGACCTTGGCGTCGATGGCGCACTGCGCGTAGAACTTCGCGGCGGCCTCGGAACCGACGGGCAGGTAGCAGACGAGAACGTCGACCTGGCGGTCCTTGAGGACCTGGACGACGTCCACCGGCTCCTCGGCGGACTCCTCGATGGTCTGGCGGTAGTACTTGCCGAGACCGTCGAGCGTGTGACCGCGCTGGACCGTGACGCCCGCGTTCGGGACGTCGCAGATCTTGATGGTGTTGTTCTCGCTGGCGCCGATGGCGTCGGAGAGGTCGAGGCCGACCTTCTTCGCGTCGACGTCGAAGGCGGCGACGAACTCGACGTCACCGACGTGGTAGTCGCCGAACTGGACGTGCATCAGGCCGGGCACCTTGGTCGCCGGGTCGGCGTCCTTGTAGTACTCGACGCCCTGCACCAGCGAGGCGGCGCAGTTGCCCACGCCGACGATGGCTACGCGAACCGAACCCATTCCGGTTGCTCCCTGTGTGATCGTGGAAGCCCTGCGGTGCGCAGGGTTTCACTTGGCGGTGTCGTCGGACGGATCCGGCCGGGTACTGCCCCCGTGCCGGGGCAGGCCGCCCGTCTCTCCAGAATCGTTGTCGTGCAGAGCGGGGGCGTCGGAGCCGGATCGCTGATCCCGCCCTGCCCGCTCGCTCTCGATGAGCTCGTTCAGCCAGCGCACTTCGCGCTCCACGGACTCCATACCGTGGCGCTGCAGCTCAAGCGTGTAGTCGTCCAGGCGCTCGCGTGTCCGGGCCAGGGAGGCGCGCATCTTCTCCAGGCGCTCCTCCAGCCGGCTGCGGCGGCCTTCGAGCACGCGCATCCGCACCTCGCGCTCGGTCTGCCCGAAGAAGGCGAAGCGGGCCGCGAAGTGCTCGTCCTCCCAGGCGTCCGGGCCCGTGTGGGAGAGGAGCTCCTCGAAGTGCTCCTTACCTGCCGGGGTCAACCGGTAGACGATCTTGGCCCGGCGTCCTGCGAGTGAAGCGGCGAGGGCCTCCTCCGGCGCGCTGCCCGGCTCCTCGATCAACCAGCCGTTGGCGACCAGCGTCTTGAGGCAGGGGTACAGCGTTCCGTAGCTGAAGGCCCGGAAGACGCCCAGCGAGGTGTTGAGACGCTTCCGCAGCTCGTACCCGTGCATCGGGGCCTCGCGCAGTAGGCCGAGAACGGCGAACTCGAGGATGCCGGAGCGTCTGCTCATCCGTCGCCTCCTCCTCCGCCTTCGGGGCCCTTATGCCGTGCTGATGTATCGACTCGATACATCAGCACGATAGAACGACCACCCTGTCCCGACAAGCCGGGCCGCAGTGACCGGCGTCACATCGTCAATTCACAGCGTTCGACTTGCCTGATTTGGGGTGAAGTCCGGCCGTAGGTGGGTTTTGGCCGTGCGTAGTCTGTGCGGCATGCAGACCACCGGGAACCGAGCGATGCCCTGGGGCGTCAGTGCTGCGGGTGACCGGCTGCGGTACGGGGGGACCTCCGATGGGTTCCCGCCGTGCGCATTTCGGGGGGACCGGAACTCAACTGCCGCTTCCAGGCGTACGCGCCTGCCCGAGGAGTAGTCGTTCGATGAGCGAGCATCGTCGCAAAATGCCGCCGCAGCAGCCGCCGACGGGCGGTCGCGCGGCGGCACGGCGCGCTGCCCAGCAGCCGGGCCGCAGGTCGGCCCCGGCCCATGACGTCGGTATGGAGGCCCCTTCGGCCTCGTACGGTCCTCCCTCGCACGGGGAGGAGCAGCGTCCCTACGGAGGGCGCGCGGAGGCCCGCCGGGCCGCCCAGCGCGGCAGCCGGCGCAGAGGTGCCGACGCGGGCCCCGGCGGCCCCGGCGGTCCCGGTGGGGGGCGGCGCGGTGGCGGTGGCGGCGGTCGCGGCGGCAACGGCCCGGGGCGGGGCTCCGGCGGCCGTCAGCCCGGCAAGAAGCGGATCATCGACTACCCGCGCCACAACAAGTACGGCTGGCGTCGCTGGATGCCGTCGTGGAAGCTCGTGACGGGCACGTTCCTGTTCTTCGTGGCGAGTCTGATGGGCGTTGCCTACGCCGCGTACTCGCAGGTGGAGATCCCCAAGGAAGCCACCACCGCGCTGTCGCAGAACAACATCTACTTCTGGTCCGACAACACGCGCATGGTCGCCACGGGCAGTGGTGCCAACCGCCAGATCGTCCAGTTCGCGCAGATCCCGAAGTCCATGCAGGACGCGGTGATCTCGGCGGAGAACAAGACCTTCTGGGAAGACTCCGGTGTCGACCCCATGGGTATCGCCCGCGCCGTGTGGAACATGGCCAAGGGCGGCGAGACCCAGGGTGGCTCGACCATCACCCAGCAGTACGTGAAGAACAACCGCCTCGACGACCAGTCGCAGACCCTCACCAGGAAGGTGAAGGAACTCTTCATCTCCATGAAGGTCGGCAACGAGGTCACCAAGGAAGAGGTGATGGCCGGCTACCTGAACACCTCGTACTACGGGCGTGGCGCGTACGGTATTCAGGCAGCAGCCCGTGCCTACTTCAACAAGGACGCCGAGAAGCTCGACCCGGGTGAGTCGGCGCTGCTCGCCGCGGTGCTGAAGGGTGCGACGTACTACGACCCCGCCGGCTACCCCGAGATCGACCCCCGGGCCACCGCCGAGGCGAACACCACGCGGGCCACCGAGCGGTGGAAGTGGATCCTCGACGAGATGCAGAAGGACGGGCGTCTCACCGCCGAGGAGCGGGCGAAGTACACCACCTTCCCCAAGGTCGGTAAGCCGAGCCAGAGCGCCAACCTGACCGGCCAGATCGGCTACCTGGTCAAGACCGCCAACGCGAACATCAAGTCCCAGTTCGACATCAGCCTCGCGGAGCTGGAGCGCGGCGGCTACGAGATCCACACGACCTTCGACAAGCACAAGGTGAACGCGCTCGAGAAGTCCATCCAGAAGGTCATCAAGGAGAACATCGACCCGAAGAAGCGCCCGGACGACGACACGTACGTCCAGTTCGGCGGTGCTTCGGTCGACACGGCGAGCGGGAAGATCGTCGCCCTCTACGGCGGCACCGACTACACCAAGCACTACACCAACAACGCCGATGCCACCGGCGCCATGGTCGGTTCGACGTTCAAGCCCTTCGTGCTCGCCGCCGCGATGAAGCACGGCGTCCGGGACCCGAAGCTCGGGCCGGTCCAGGACGAGTCCACCCGCACGATCGTGGATCCGGACAAGAGCCGGTACGCCGGCAAGGACAAGCAGGTCGTCCGCAAGTACAACGGCGACATCTGGGTCAACGAGAAGGGCAAGGAGTGGCGTCAGAGCAACGACGAGCACGCCAGCTACCCCAGCATCACCCTTCGTAGGGCCATGGTCCGCTCCGCCAACTCGCCGTACGTGCAGCTGGGCATGGACATCGGCATCGACAAGGTGCGCCAGACCGCCGTGGACGCGGGTCTGCTGGAGAGCTCGCTCGTCCAGGGCGAGGTGCCGTCGTTCTCCCTCGGTATCTCCAGCCCGAGCGCGATCCGCATGGCCGGCGCCTACTCCACCTTCGCCAACAAGGGTGAGCAGAACGATCCCTACTCGGTGGAGATGGTCAAGAAGATGAGCACGGGCATGGAGTACAAGCACCATGCCAAGCCCAAGAGCGCCTTCACGCCGGCCATCGCCAGCAACGTCACCGATGTCCTGCGGAGCGTCGTCGACGAGGACGAGGGCACCGGCAAGAAGGCCCGAATCCCGGGCCGTGCCGTGGCCGGCAAGACCGGTACGACCGACGACAACAAGTCGGCCTGGTTCGTCGGGTACACCGCGCAGCTCGCGACCGCGATCGACATGTTCCGCTACGACGACGACGACACGAAGAAGGGCCGCGAGTTCCTGGAGATGTACGACACCGGTGGCCAGGAGAAGGTCCACGGTTCGTCGTTCCCCTCGCGGATCTGGAAGGACTACATGACGGTCGCCGTGAAGGACGACGCGGTCGTGGACTTCCCCGAGCCGGAGAAGATCGAGGGCGCCGAGCCCGTCTTCGGCGGCGTGCCGAGCCCGACCCCGACCCCGACGGCCACCCCGACGCCGACCGAGTCGACGATGCCGTCGACGACTCCCCCGGCGACGCCGACGACGACTCCCCCGACGCCGACCAGGACGCCGAAGCCGGGCAAGACGACCTGCAGCATCTGGGACATCGACTGCAACGCGGGCAATCCCGGAGGCAGCACCGGGGAGCCCACCACCTCGCCACCCACGAGTCCGACGCCGACCGACTCGCCGACGGCCGATTCCGGCGGCAACGGGAACGGTAAACCCGGGGGCTTCTGGAGTCCCTGATCCCTTCACCGGGGAACGTCCTGAGGGCCGCCGCGTCCGCTCCGTACTTTCCGTACGGGCCGGCCGCGGCGGCCCTCGCCGATTTCCCGGGGACGTACGGCAGGATGTCCCCCATGCCGAGCCTCCAGAAGTCGAGCGCGCCGCGGGACCGCTCGCAGACGGTCGTCCCCACCCACCGGGACAAGGTGGCCGCCGCGGGCAGCGAACTCATCGGTGGCCCCTACGGCCGCCGGGCGGCGGCCGGCACCGGGCAGCTGACGCCGGTGCGGGTGATCGCGCTCGTGGCCCTCGGCGTGTACGCCCTCGGCATGGTGCAGAAACTGCCCTGCTACAACTGGGCCTGGTTCCGGGGCACGACCTCCCAGTACACGCACGCGTGCTACTCGGACATCCCGCACCTCTTCGCCGGGCGGGGCTTCGCGGACGGCCTGGTCCCGTACTTCGACCGGCTGGGCGGCGACATACCGTTTCTGGAGTACCCGGTCCTCACCGGTCTGTTCATGGAGGTCGCGGCCTGGCTGACGCCGGGCGGCGGCGACATGACGCAGCGGGAGCAGTGGTACTGGCTGGTCAACGCGGGCCTGCTGATGGTCTGCGCGGCCGTCCTGGCGGTCTGTGTGGCCCGGACGCACCGTCTGCGCCCCTGGGACGGCCTCCTGGTCGCGCTCGCGCCCTCGGTCGCGCTCACCGCCACGATCAACTGGGACATACTGGCCGTCGCGCTGACCGCCGCCGCCGTCCTGATGTGGTCGCGGAGCCGGCCGCTGGCCTTCGGGATCCTGCTCGGCCTGGCCACCGCCGCGAAGTTCTACCCGATACTGCTCCTCTGCCCGCTGCTGCTGCTCTGCTGGCGTGCCGGGAAGTGGCGGGCGTACGGGACCGCGGTGCTCGGCGCGTGCGGGGCGTGGCTGGTCGTGAACCTGCCCGTGATGCTGCTCGCGCCGGAGGGGTGGAAGCAGTTCTACCTCTTCAGCCGGGACCGGAACGTCGACTTCGGCTCGATCTGGCTGCTGTTCAGCCAGCGGACCGGTGACGTGATCACGCCGGGGCGGGCCAATCTGTACGCGCTGCTGCTGATGGCGGCTGCGGTGGCCGGTCTCGTGTTCCTGGCGTTCACGGCGCCCCGCAGGCCCCGCTTCGCCCAGCTGGCGTTCCTGATCGTCGCCGCGTTCGTGCTGACCAACAAGGTGTACTCGCCGCAGTACGTCCTGTGGCTGGTTCCGCTGGCCGCGCTCGCCCGGCCGCGCTGGCGGGACTTCCTGGTCTGGCAGGGCTGCGAGGTCGTGTACTTCGTCGGCGTCTGGATGTACCTGGCCTTCACGACCAGCGGCAACAAGCAGGGCCTTCCGGTGGACGGCTACCAGTTCGCGATCGTCCTGCACCTGCTCGGCACGCTGTACCTGTGCGCGATGGTCGTACGGGACATCCTGGCGCCCGAGAAGGACCCCGTCCGGCAGGACGGTGCGGACGACCCCTCGGGCGGCGTCCTGGACGGCGCGGAGGACGTCTTCGTGGCGGGCAGGGCGGCCCGTCCGGCCCGGCACGCGGCCCCGGCCGTGGAGGAGGGGCGACGGGTCCGCTGGGGCACCGCCGACGACCCCGGCGATCCGTGGCTCGCCCCCGACCCCGACTGACCGAAAAAGCATTCACCCCCGGGAGTCCTGCTCCCGGGGGTGAATGCTTTTTCGGCCGGCTCAGCGTTCGACGAGCCGGTCGAACTGCGTCGTGGTGTGGCGCAGATGCGCCACGAGCTCGTCGCCCACCCGGGGCTCCTGGGCGTCGGCCGGCACGAACAGGATCGACACCTGCATGTGCGGCGGCTCGGCGAACCAGCGCTGCTTCCCGGCCCAGACGAAGGGCGAGAGGTTGCGGTTGACGGTGGCGAGGCCCGCCCGGGCGACGCCCTTGGCGCGCGGCATGACGCCGTGCATGGCCTTGGGGGCCTCCAGGCCCACGCCGTGGGAGGTGCCGCCGGCGACGACGACCAGCCAGCCGTCCGAGGCGGCCTTCTGCTGGCGGTAGCCGAACCGGTCGCCCTTGGCGACGCGGGTCACGTCCAGGACGGCGCCCCGGTACTCCGTGGCCTCGTGGTCGCCCAGCCACAGCCGGGTGCCGATGCGGGCGCGGAAGCGGGTCTGCGGGAACTGCTGCTGGAGCCGGGCCTGCTCCTCGGCCCGCAGGTGGCTGACGAACATGGTGTGCAGCGGCAGCCGGGCGTTCCGCAGCCGGTCCATCCAGGCGATGACCTCCTCGACCGCGTCGGTGCCGTCCGGGCGGTCCAGGGGCAGGTGGAGGGCGAAGCCCTCCAGACGGACGTCCTCGATGGCGGAGTGGAGCTGCTGGAGCTCCTCCTCGCGCACGCCGTGCCGCTTCATCGAGCTCATGCACTCGATCACGACCCGGGCGCCCACGAGGGCGTGGACGCCGTCCACGGACGACACGGAACGGATCACCCGGTCGGGCAGCGGAACCGGTTCCTCACCCCGGCGGAAGGGGGTGAGGACCAGCAGGTCGCCACCGAACCAGTCCTTGATCTTCGCGGCTTCGTACGTGGTGCCCACGGCCAGCATGTCGGCGCCGAACCGGGACGCCTCGTCCGCGAGGCGCTCGTGGCCGAAGCCGTAGCCGTTGCCCTTGCACACCGGAATGAGACCGGGGAACTGCTCGATGACGGTCTTCTGGTGCGCCCGCCAGCGCGCGGTGTCGACGTAGAGGGAGAGCGCCATGGCCGGCCCGGAACCTTTCTGACGGCAGCGGTGTATCAAAGGTGTGTACGAGACTACGAAGCCTACGGAACGGTCAGCGGCGCGACATGTAGATGTCGAGCGCCTTGTGCAGCAGCTTGTTCAGCGGGAAGTCCCACTCGCCGACGTACTCGACGGCCTCGCCACCGGTGCCCACCTTGAACTGGATGAGGCCGAAGAGGTGGTCGGTCTCGTCGAGCGAGTCCGAGATCCCCCGCAGGTCGTAGACGGTGGCGCCCATGGCGTACGCGTCGCGGAGCATCCGCCACTGCATCGCGTTCGAGGGCCGGACCTCGCGGCCGATGTTGTCGGAGGCGCCGTAGGAGTACCAGACGTGCCCGCCGACGACGAGCATGGTCGCGGCCGACAGGTTCACACCGTTGTGGCGCGCGAAGTAGAGCCGCATGCGGTTGGGGTCCTCGTTGTTGAGGACGGTCCACATGCGCTGGAAGTACGAGAGCGGGCGGGGCCGGAAGTGGTCGCGGACGGCCGTGATCTCGTACAGCCGCTGCCACTCGGCCAGGTCCTCGTAGCCGCCCTGGACGACCTCGACACCGGCCTTCTCGGCCTTCTTGATGTTGCGGCGCCACAGCTGGTTGAAGCCCTTGAGGACGTCGTCGAGCGAGCGGTTCGCGAGCGGGACCTGGAAGACGTAGCGGGGCTGCACGTCGCCGAAGCCGGCGCCGCCGTCCTCGCCCTGCTGCCAGCCCATCTTCCGCAGCCGGTCCGCGACTTCGAAGGCGCGCGGCTCGATGTGCGTCGCCTCGACGTCCTTGAGGCGCTTGACGTCCGGGTCCTGGATGCCGGCCTTGATGGCGGTCGAGTCCCAGCGGCGGATGACCACCGGCGGGCCCATCTTCACCGAGAAGGCGCCCTGGTGCTTGAGGTGAGCCAGCATCGGCTGCAGCCAGTCGTCCAGGTTCGGCGCGTACCAGTTGATGACCGGGCCCTCGGGCAGATAGGCGAGGTAGCGCTTGATCTTCGGGAGCTGGCGGTAGAGCACCAGGCCGGCGCCGACGAGCTCACCGGACTTGTCGAACCAACCGAGGTTCTCCGAGCGCCACTCGGTCTTCACATCCGCCCATGCCGGGACCTGGCAGTGACTCGCGGCGGGCTGGCTCTGGATGAATGCCAGATGCTGCTCACGGCTGATGGTCCTCAGGGTCAGGCTCATGCGGGGCGCTCCTCGGCAGGTGTGTCCCCATCGGTCAGGGGCTCCGGCTCTCGCGCCGAAGCCTACTGTGACCGTGGAGCGCCCCGAATAAGTGTGTGTGCGCCGACGTGCGACCAGCCTCAGCTGATGACGCCGCCGAAGAGGCCCCCGTGCGCCATTCCGAGGTAGAAACCGAACGCAGACGCCCCGAGTCCGAGGATCAGCAGGAAGCGCTCGCGCGTCGTCACGGAGATGAACTGTCCGTACGCGCCGGTCAGGATGCCGATCAGACCCGACCAGGAACTGAGCAGATGCAGGTTGTCGAACTGCGCGGTGGTGAACGAGATGATCCCCAGCACCAGCGTGACAGCCATCAGGGTGTCCTGGAGCGGGTGGGGCTTGCCGTCGGTCGCGAAGAGAGAGTGGCCGGGGTCGGGTCGCATTGCCTGTGCCATGGGGCACCTCCTGGCGTGCCTGCCGGAAGGCGGCGCATCGTAGCGCCGCCCACATCCGTTGTGTACAGATTGCGTCCCCTCGCCGGAGAATTTCAACCGGAAGCCGATGTGCGGGTACTCTGTACAGCTGCGCCGGTGTCTGCCCAGGTCCCTCCGGGATCCCCGACAGCGCTCCTCGCTCGTCGAGGGGACTGTCAGTGGTGGCGGATACCGTTGCTTACGCATCACGACCCTCCTGCCACGGAACGACCGTGGCCGCTGAGTCCAAAGGAGGTGGGTTCCACATGCGTCACTACGAGGTGATGGTCATCCTCGACCCCGATCTCGAGGAGCGCGCTGTCTCCCCGCTGATCGAGAACTTCCTCTCCGTCGTCCGTGAGGGCAACGGAAAGGTCGAGAAGGTCGACACCTGGGGCCGTCGTCGTCTCGCCTACGAGATCAAGAAGAAGCCCGAGGGCATCTACTCGGTCATCGACCTGCAGGCCGAGCCTGCGGTCGTCAAGGAGCTCGACCGCCAGCTCAACCTGAACGAGTCGGTCCTCCGGACCAAGGTCCTCCGTCCCGAGACCCACTGAGCTTCTAGCTCAGAGGTCATCGGGTTCGAGTAGCAACACAGCAGCCAGAAGCAAACCCGCCGAGAGGTTCCCCCATGGCAGGCGAGACCGTCATCACGGTCGTCGGCAATCTTGTCGACGACCCCGAGCTGCGCTTCACCCCGTCCGGTGCGGCGGTCGCGAAGTTCCGTATCGCGTCCACCCCCCGCACCTTCGACCGTCAGACCAATGAGTGGAAGGACGGCGAGAGCCTCTTCCTGACCTGCTCGGTCTGGCGTCAGGCGGCGGAGAACGTCGCGGAGTCGCTTCAGCGAGGCATGCGCGTCGTCGTGCAGGGCCGGCTGAAGCAGCGGTCCTACGAGGACCGTGAGGGCGTCAAGCGCACGGTCTACGAGCTGGACGTCGAGGAAGTCGGCCCCAGCCTCAAGAACGCCACGGCCAAGGTCACCAAGACCACCGGTCGCGGCGGCCAGGGTGGATACGGCGGCGGCGGCCAGCAGGGCGGCGGCGGTGGCGGCTGGGGTGGAAACTCCGGCGGTCCCCAGCAGGGTGGCGGCGGTGCTCCCGCCGACGACCCGTGGGCGACCGGCAGCCCCTCCGGCGGCGGCCAGCAGGGCGGCGGCGGTGGCGGCTGGGGTGGAAACTCCGGCGGCGGCTACTCGGACGAGCCCCCCTTCTAGGGCCCAGCCCCGGAAGCAGCTCGTACCCCCACTTCTTGATCACACAGGAGAAACACCATGGCGAAGCCGCCTGTGCGCAAGCCTAAGAAGAAGGTCTGCGCGTTCTGCAAGGACAAGACCGCGTACGTGGACTACAAGGACACGAACATGCTGCGGAAGTTCATTTCCGACCGCGGCAAGATCCGTGCCCGCCGCGTGACCGGCAACTGCACGCAGCACCAGCGTGACGTCGCCACGGCCGTCAAGAACAGCCGTGAGATGGCGCTGCTGCCCTACACGTCCACCGCGCGATAAGGGAAGGGTGACCGAAAAATGAAGATCATCCTCACCCACGAGGTCTCCGGCCTCGGTGCCGCTGGCGACGTCGTCGACGTCAAGGACGGCTACGCTCGCAACTACCTGGTCCCGCGCGGTTTCGCGATCCGCTGGACCAAGGGCGGCGAGAAGGACGTGGCGCAGATCCGCCGCGCCCGCAAGATCCACGAGATCGCGACCATCGAGCAGGCCAACGAGATCAAGGCCCAGCTCGAGGGCACGAAGGTCCGCCTGGCCGTTCGCTCCGGCGACGCCGGCCGTCTCTTCGGCTCCGTGACCCCGGCCGACATCGCCTCGGCGATCAAGACCGCGGGTGGCCCCGACGTCGACAAGCGTCGCGTCGAGCTCGGTTCGCCGATCAAGACCCTGGGCTCGCACCAGGTGTCCGTGCGTCTGCACCCCGAGGTTGCCGCGAAGCTCGGCGTCGAGGTCGTCGCCGCGTAACGCTGCCCTTGGCAGTCTGCGCTCAGCAGTGAGGAAGGGCCGCACCCCTCGGGGTACGGCCCTTCCGCTGTTCTCCTCTCCTGTTTCACGTGAAACAGGACGTGTGTCAGCGGGTGGCGCCCGTGACGATCCAGCGGCCGGAGCGCATGCGGAACCAGAGGGTGCCCATGCGGACCGTCATCATCAGGGTCATCGCCCACCAGAGCGCCGTCAGCCCGCCGCCGAGCGTCGGGACGAGGAGCGCGACCGGAGCGAAGACCGCCAGCGTGATCAGCATGGCCCAGGCCAGGTAGGGCCCGTCTCCCGCGCCCATGAGGACGCCGTCCAGGACGAAGACCACGCCGGAGATCGGCTGGGAGAGTGCGACGACCAGGAGTGCGGGGAGCAGGGTGTCCTGCACGGTGGTGTCGCCGGTGAAGAGCGGGACGAACAAGGGGCGGGCGACGATGAGCAGCGCGCCGAGCACCACCCCGGAGACCACGCCCCACTGGACCATGCGGCGGCAGACCTGCCGTGCGCCGTCGGCGTCGTCCGCGCCGAGGTAGCGGCCGATGATGGCCTGGCCCGCGATGGCGATCGCGTCGAGCGCGAAGGCCATCAGGCTCCACAGGGACAGGATGATCTGGTGGGCGGCCACCTCCGCGTCTCCCAGCCGGGCGGCGACGGCCGTGGCGATCATCAGGACCGCGCGGAGCGAGAGCGTACGGACCAGGAGCGGGACGCCGGCCTGGGCGGAGGCGCGGATGCCGGCCGGGTCGGGACGGAGGGAGGCGCCGTGGCGCCGGGCGCCCCGTACGACCACGACGAGGTAGGCGGCGGCCATGCCGCACTGGGCGATGACCGTGCCCCAGGCGGAGCCGGCGATGCCCAGACCGGCCCCGTAGACCAGGCCGATGTTGAGTGCGCCGTTGGTCGCGAAGCCGGCGATGGCGACGTAGAGGGGTGTACGGGTGTCCTGGAGGCCTCGCAGGACGCCGGTGGCGGCCAGGACCACCAGCATGGCGGGGATGCCGAGGCTGGAGATCCTGAGGTAGGTGATGGCGTGCGGGGCGGCGGTGTCCGAGGCGCCGAAGACGTCGACGAGCCAGGGTGCGGTGGGCAGGGTCAGGGCGACGACGGCGACGCCGAGGAGGAGCGCGAGCCAGATGCCGTCCATGCCCTGCCGGATGGCGGCCGGGAGGTCGCCCGCGCCCACGCGTCGGGCGACGGCGGCCGTGGTGGCGTAGGCCAGGAAGACGAAGACGCTGACGGCCGTGGAGAGCAGGGCCGCGGCGATCGCGAGGCCCGCGAGCTGAGGTGTGCCGAGGTGGCCGACGATGGCGCTGTCGACCATGAGGAGCAGCGGCTCGGCGACGAGAGCACCGAAGGCCGGCAGGGCGAGGGAGACGATCTCGCGGTCGTGCTGTCGGCGGACGGCCTTGGGGGTCGCGGGGGCCAGAGTCATGGGCTCAATCTAATCTTCCACAGGTAAGAGATGCAATGCCTAAGTGATCCTTACTTTTCACTGGTGCGGGGCTTCGGGTGTGGGCCGTTTGTTCTGATCTTGGTCCAGGGGGAGAACTTTTTCTCCCCCACAGCCCGTGGATGGGAAACGTGCAGGTCAGATGTGTGAGGGCGGGGGTGTTATGAGTTTGTCCACATGGCTGTCCCCCGCTCCGTGCACAGGATCCGGCGAGTTCTCCACAGCATCTGGCCCTTCACCCACAGGGCCTGTGGATAACCAGATTGGCTGACGCCTCCCGCGGGCCTACCGTGGTCCGGCGCCCGACGCGCCAGAAGCGGTCGCAAAGCCACTCTTTGATCAAGGCCGTGGCGTAAGAAAGAGTGGCAAGGCGAGGTCCGCGGAGCGGACGGGAGGAGGTGGCTTGGTGAGCGTTACCGAGCCCATGGACGACCCCTGGGCCGACAGCGGACCGAGCGACCGGCTGCCCACCCGTACCCGAGGCGAAGGGCGCGGCCGTGGCCGCGGGCGCGACGACCAGCACGAGCGGGGCGGCGACGGTCCCTGGGACGGCGGGCTCTCCGGCTTCGAGCGCGTTCCCCCGCAGGATCTCGACGCCGAGCAGTCCGTCCTCGGCGGCATGCTCCTCTCCAAGGACGCCATCGCGGACGTCGTGGAGATCATCAAGGGCAACGACTTCTACAAGCCGGCCCACGAGACCGTCTACGCGGCGATCCTCGACCTCTATGCCAAGGGCGAGCCGGCCGACCCGATCACGGTCGGCGCCGAGCTCACCAAGCGCGGCGAGATCACCCGCGTCGGCGGCGCCTCCTACCTCCACACCCTGGTCCAGTCGGTGCCGACCGCGGCCAACGCCTCGTACTACGCGGAGATCGTCCACGAGCGGGCGGTCCTGCGCCGCCTCGTGGAGGCCGGCACCAAGATCACGCAGATGGGCTACGCGGCCGACGGGGACGTCGACGAGATCGTGAACTCGGCCCAGGCCGAGATCTACGCCGTCACCGAGCAGCGCACCACCGAGGACTACCTGCCGCTCGGCGACATCATGGAGGGCGCGCTCGACGAGATCGAGGCGATCGGCTCCCGCAGCGGTGAGATGACGGGTGTGCCCACCGGCTTCACCGACCTCGACTCGCTCACCAACGGACTGCACCCCGGCCAGATGATCATCATCGCGGCCCGTCCCGCCATGGGTAAGTCGACGCTCGCCCTGGACTTCGCCCGGGCGGCCTCCATCAAGCACAACCTGCCCAGCGTCATCTTCTCCCTCGAAATGGGCCGCAACGAGATCGCGATGCGACTGCTCTCGGCCGAGGCCCGGGTCGCGCTCCACCACATGCGTTCCGGCACGATGACCGACGAGGACTGGACCCGGCTCGCCCGCCGGATGCCCGACGTCTCCCAGGCCCCGCTGTACATCGACGACTCCCCGAACCTGTCGATGATGGAGATCCGCGCGAAGTGCCGCCGGCTCAAGCAGCGCAACGGCCTCAAGCTCGTCATCATCGACTATCTGCAGCTCATGCAGTCGGGTGGTTCCAAGCGGCAGGAGAGCCGTCAGCAAGAGGTCTCCGACATGTCGCGAAACCTGAAGCTCCTCGCCAAGGAGCTGGAACTGCCGGTGATCGCGCTCTCCCAGCTGAACCGTGGCCCCGAACAGCGCACGGACAAGAAGCCGATGGTCTCCGACCTGCGTGAGTCCGGCTCGATCGAGCAGGACGCCGACATGGTGATCCTGCTGCACCGCGAGGACGCCTACGAGAAGGAGTCGCCGCGCGCGGGCGAGGCGGACATCATCGTCGGTAAGCACCGTAACGGCCCGACGGCGACCATCACCGTGGCCTTCCAGGGCCACTACTCCCGTTTCGTGGACATGGCCCAGACCTGATCCGTTCGGGAAGTCCCGTGGCGGGGATCGCGTTGGATGGTGTCTATGACGACATCATTCGAAGCATTGCTGCCCGGGACCGAGCGGGCCCTGCTGCACCGTGTCGCGGTCGCCCAGACCGAGGGGCGGACGCCCTCCTTCGTGGGGGCGGTGGTCCGCGACGGAGCGTTGGTGTGGAGCGGCTCGCGCAGCTGTGTGGACGGCCACGCGCCCGACGCGGACACCCAGTTCAGGATCGGGTCCATCACCAAGGTGTTCACCGCCGTGCTGGTGATGCGACTGCGGGACGAAGGCCTGCTCGGGCTCGACGATCCGCTGGAGAAGCACCTGAAGGGCACGGGCGTCGGTGAGGTGACGATCGCTCAACTCCTGACCCACAGCGGCGGTCTCGCGGCCGAGACGTCGGGCGCCTGGTGGGAGCGGTCCTCCGCCGAGCTGCGGCCGGAGCTCTCCGACGTGCTGGGGGAGCAGCCCTTCCTCCAGTCGCCGGGGCGCCGCCACCACTACTCCAACCCCGGCTACACGCTGCTCGGTTCACTCGTCGAGGCGGTGCGCGGAGTGACCTGGGAGGAGGCGCTGCGGCGCGAGATCCTGGAACCGCTCGGGATGAGCCGTACGACGCTCGATCCCGTCGCTCCGCACGCGGGCGGCTGGGCCGTGCACCCCTGGGCCGACGTCATGATGCCCGAGCCCTCCGAGGACCTCGGCCTGATGGCACCGGCCGGGCAGCTCTGGTCGACGGCCGCCGACCTCGCCCGGTTCGCCGCCTTCCTCGCGGCGGGGGACGAGCGGGTGCTCGCCACGTCCTCGGTGGAGGAGATGCGGGCCCCGGCCTCGCCGGCCGGGGAAGGCGACTGGGAGGGCAGCTACGGGCTCGGCCTCCAGCTGCTGCGCAGGGACGGCCGCACCCTGATCGGTCACACCGGCTCCCTCCCGGGCTTCGTCGCCTGTCTGTGGGTGAGTGTGGACGACGGACTCGCGGGGATCGCCCTCTCCAACGCCACGTCGGGCCCGCTGGCGGGGGCTGTGGCCTCCGATCTCGTACGGATCGTGGCGGAGGCGGAGCCGCGGCTCCCGGAGCCGTGGCGGCCCCTTCCCGAGGCCGAGGTCGACGAGGAGCTGCTCTCCCTCACGGGGCCTTGGTACTGGGGCACGTACGCCTACGGGCTTCGGCTCGGCCTCGAGCGGAGCGTCGTGCTCGAACCCCTGCGGGGCGCCGGCCGACGGGCTCGGTTCCGAGCCCTTCCCGAGGGTGGCTGGGTCGGGCTGAACGGCTACTACGCGGGGGAGACGCTCCGGGCGGTGCGGCGCGCCGACGGCAGCGTGAGCCATCTCGACCTCGGGTCGTTCGTCTTCACGCGCGAGCCGTACGACCCGGCGGACGCGGTCCCCGGCGGCGTGGACGAGGCGGGCTGGCGCGGTCTCTGACCCGCCGATCACGGGTCTTTGGATGATGTTTCACGTGAAACCGTGCTGTTTCACGTGAAACACGTCATCAGAGGCTCTTCTTGAAGCCCACGTGCGAGGCCTCGAAGCCCAGGCGCTCATAGAAGCGGTGGGCGTCGGTGCGGGTGACGTCCGAGGTCAGCTGGACGAGGCGGCAGTCCTGGCGCTCGGACTCCGCGACCGCCCACTCGATGAGCTGCGTGCCAAGACCGCTGCCGCGCTCGTCGGAGTGAATGCGGACTCCCTCGATGATCGACCGGGTGGTGCCCCGACGGGAAAGCCCCGGGATGACCGTCAGCTGGAGGGTGCCGACGACCTTGTCCTCGCGGACGGCCACGACCACGTGCTGGTTCGGGTCGTTCGCGAGGCGCTCGAAGGCGGTGAGGTAGGGAGCGAGGTCGTCGGGGGATTCGCGCTGTGCGCCCAGGGGGTCGTCGGCGAGCATCGCGACGATGGCCGGCAGGTCCTCCGCGGTGGCGGGGCGTATCTCAAGATCGCTCATGCCCCGCAGCGTACGCGCGCCCGTGTCACGCGGGCGCGCCCACGCCCTCCACGACCTGGACGAGCGCTGCCAGCTCGGGGTTCTTGGCGGCTTCGTCGAGGGCCTCGCGCAGTGCGCTGTCGTTGGTGGGACGGGCCTCTTCGAGGAGCTTCATGCCGGCCTCGGTGACATCGGTGTAGATGCCGCGCCGGTCGGTGGCGCAGAGGTAGCGGGTGAGCAGGCCGCGGTCCTCCAGTCGGGTGACGAGCCGGGTGGTGGCGCTCTGGCTGAGCACGACGGCGTCGGCGACCTGCTTCATCTGGAGGTGGCCGCCGGGGCCGCTGTGCTGACGGCTGAGGACGTCGAGCAGCGAGTACTCCCGCACGCTCAGACCGTGCCCGGACTCCAGGGCCCGCTCGAGGTGGGCCTCGATCCTGCCGTGCAGCAGGGAGAGGGCGCACCAGCGCTGGGAGAGCGCGGTGAGTGCGGGGTCCGTCGCGGTCATGGTCTCTCCTCGGTCTCTCCTCGGCGCCGGAGCGGCGTGTGGTCCAGGGTAGACGAAGCGACGCAATTATGCGCGTCTGCAAGTAAACCGAGCCGGCGGCTGTCCCTGACCGGCAGCGCCCGTCCCTAACCGGCGGCGACCGTCAGGGGAGCGAAGCGGCGTCGCCAGTCACCGGGGAGGTCGGGCAGGGAGCGGATCATCACCGACGTGGTGGTGATCGTGCCGATGCCGTTCTCCTTCGCCCAGCTCAGCAGCGAGGTGTGGCGTACGTCGATGTCCGTGCGCAGCGGGCGGTCGGTGGCGGCGGCCAGGGAGGCGATCAGGGCCTTGGCCGTACCCGGGTCCCGGGCGATCAGGGGGCCGATGACATGGGTGTCCATATTGGGCCATGCGGCCGCGAAGCCGGTGAGCTCGCCGTCCTCCTCGGCGACCCGGAGGTGGTCCGCGAACGCGGGGAGCCGGGCGATGAGGTGGGTGCGGTCGAGCCCGAAGACCTCGTGGTCCAGGCGCAGGACGGCCGGGAGGTCCTCCGCCGTGGCCGGGCGGACCGGGATGTCCGGGGCGGGTGCGGTGAAGGTGAACCGCCCGCGCACCATCTCCGAGCGGCTCGTCTCGGTGAAGCCCAGCTGCTCGTACAGGGGCTGTCCGTTCGCCGTGGCGTAGAGCGTGAGCGGGGTGTCTCCCGCCTCCGCCAGGACGTGCTGCATGAGCCGGCGTCCCACGCCCTGGCGGGCGTACCGCTCGGCGACGAGCACCATGCCGATCGCGGCGAGCCCCGGACCGTAGGAGGTGACCATGGAGCAGGCGGCGAGGCCGGGGCCGTCGGGGTCGTCGATGCCGTAGCCGGTGCCGGCGGTGAGCAGCAGTCCCCACTTGTGCTCCTCGCGTGGCCATTCCCGGTTCTCGGAGAGGTCGGCGCAGGAGAGGAGGTCCTCCGGCGTGAGACGGCGGATCGGGAGCTGAGCGAGGGGAGCGGGGGAAATCGGCATGCCTTTCAGGCTGTCCGACGCGATGATCTCTCGTCCACCGCTTTATGGGATCCGGCCGAGCCCACGGACCGATACCCCTGGAAGCGTTGATTCCGTCCCGTGCCGCACGGACGATGTTTCACGTGAAACCCCGAGACACCCGCACGCGACGCCTGCACCTCTTCGACCTCGACGGCACCCTGATCCGGGGCTCGGCCGCCGCCGTGGAGATCTCCCGACAGCTGGGCCTGGTGGACGAGATCACCGCGCTGGAGGAGGGGTTCCTGCGGGGGCTCACGCCGGACGAGTTCGCCGTCCAGGCCCACGCGCTGTGGTCCGCGCTCACCCCCGAGCAGGTCGCGGCGGCCTTCGAAGGGGCGCCCTGGCTGATGGGCATCCGCGAGGTCTGGGCGGACATCCGGGCCCGGGGGGACCGCTGCGCCGTCATCTCCCTCTCGCCCGACTTCTTCGTCGAGCGGCTTCTCGACTGGGGCGTCGACACGACGCACGGTTCGCTCTGGCCGGCGGTCCCCTTCACCGAGCCGATCCACCGGCCGGGCATTCTCAACGCGGGGGCCAAGGTGCGCATCGCGCGGGAGCTCTGCGCGGGGTACGGAGTGGACCCGGCCGACTGCGTCGCGTACGGGGACTCGATGTCGGACGCGGAGCTCTTCGCGATCGTGCCGGAGACCGTGGCCGTGAACGCGGACCACCATCTCGCGCCGCTCTCCCGCCACAGCTACGTCGGAGGGGACCTGCGGGAGGCCTACGCCCTGGTCCGAAACAGCGCAGCCTAGCCAGAAACCCGGGCCTATGGCCCGAGAATGCCACTTTCTGCCCGAAGCGCCGACCGGAAGCGCCATCCTGCGACCAGGAAGCCGGCCAGCGCGAGGCGAGGCAGATGATGGATGCTCCGACCACCACGACGGACGAACGGGAGTCCCCGACGCCGGACGGGAAGGAACCCCGGATATCCGAGGGACCCTCCGCCGACGCCGTGCTCGTCCGGCGCACCCTGGCGGAGATCGCACCGGTCGCCGACCGGGTGACCTCGTACTTCTACGCCCTGCTCTTCACCCACCACCCCGAGCTGCGCGAGATGTTCCCCGCCGCCATGGACACCCAGCGGGACCGGCTCCTGAAGGCCCTGCTGACGGCGGCCGAGCACATGGACGACGCCCCGGTCCTCACCGCGTACCTGGAGAACCTCGGCAGGGGACACCGGAAGTACGGAACGCAGGCCGCCCACTATCCGGCCGTCGGCGAGGCCCTCATCGGCGCGCTCACGCGGTACGCCGAGAAGAGCTGGGACGAGGAGACCGAGGCGGCCTGGGTCCGCACGTACACGACGATCTCCCAGATCATGATCGACGCGGCCGCGGAGAACGAGCGGACCGCGCCCGCCTGGTGGCAGGCCGAGGTGGTCTCCCACGATCTGCGCACCCCGGACATCGCGGTCGTCACGCTCAGGCCCGACCAGTCGTACCCCTTCCTCGCCGGGCAGTACACGACGCTCGAGACCCCGTGGTGGCCCCGGATATGGCGTCACTACTCCTTCGCCTCGGCACCCCGGCCGGACGGGCTGCTCTCCCTCCACGTCAAGGCCGTCCCGGCCGGCTGGGTGTCCAACGCGCTGGTCCACCGGGCCCGCCCCGGGGACGTGCTGCGGCTCGGTCCGCCGGCCGGCTCGATGACGGTCGACCACTCCACGGACACCGGCCTGCTCTGCATGGGCGGTGGCACGGGGATAGCGCCGATCAAGGCGCTCGTCGAGGACGTCGCCGAACACGGGGACCGGCGCCCGGTCGATGTCTTCTACGGGGCGCGCAGCGGCCACGACCTCTACGACATCGACACGATGCTGCGGCTGCAGAAGACCTTTCCGTGGCTCTCCGTCCACCCGGTCACCGAGGAGCAGGGAAGGCTCCCGGACGCCGTCTGCCGCTACGGCCCGTGGAACGAACGGGACGCGTATCTCTCGGGCCCGCTCGACATGGTCCGCCGCGGGGTCGACGCACTGCGCGGGGCGGGCGTCCCCTCGGACCGCATCCGCCATGACTTCCTCGCGGAGCTCGCCCCCGCGACCACCGGTTAGCCCAGGTCGGGGGCGTGCATCGCGCGGACGCCCTCGATGTTGCCGTCGAGGTAGTGGCGCAGGGAGAGCGGGACGAGGTGCACGGCGGCGATGCCGACCCGGTTGAAGGGCACCCGGACGATCTCGTACTCGCCGACCGGCTCCTCGATCTCGGGGCCGTGGCGCAGGGAGGTGTCCATGGAGCCGAGCCGGCACACGAAGAAGTGCTGGACCTTCACCCCGGAGACTCCGCCGTCGACGATGTGCTCGACGGTGTCGACGAAGCAGGGCACCACATCGGTGATCTTGGCGCCGAGCTCTTCGAGCACTTCGCGGTGCAGGGCCTCGACGACAGTGGCGTCGGTGGGCTCCACGCCGCCGCCGGGCGTGACCCAGTAGGGATCCATTCCGGGCTTGGTCCGCTTGATGAGGATCAGGTCGTCCCCGTCGAGCAGGATGGCGCGTGCGGTGCGCTTGATCACGGGCCGTTCGGTCATGGGAAGAAAATGGCCCGTCCGAGGTGTCCTGAAACTCACCAGTTCCCGGCGGCGCGCAGCAGCTCCTCATGCGCCCGCGCGAGAGGGGCGAGCGCGAGCGTCCCCGTCCGTGCGACCAGGAAGTACGTCCGGAGCGGAGGCACCGGGGGGTCGAGCAGCGCCACGAGGTCCCCTCGCAGCAGGGCTTCCTCGCAGAGGTAGCGCGGCAGGACGGCGAGCCCGGCACCGGAGGCGGCCGAGTCCCGCACGGCCCGCAGGTCGGGGGCGATGACGGTGGCGGCGTCCGCCGGTTTGGTCTCGAAGACGCTCGCCCAGTAGCGGGAGACGAAGGGCAGCGACTCATGGACCTCGACCACCGGCAGCTGTTCCAGGACCACCGCGCCCTCGCCCAGGAGCACCTCGGGGGAGAGCCGGGTGGCCCAGCGCGGAGCCGCGACCAGGACGTGCTCCTCGTCGCAGAGCGGGGTGGAGACGAGCAGACCGCCGCGGGGGCGGGCGGCGGAGATGGCCAGATCGTGATGGCCCGCGGCGAGCCCGTCGAGGATCTCCTCGGTGGTGCCGGGGAAGGAGGCCCGTACGGCGAGCCCCTGCTGGACCAGTGGGGTGAGGGCGGGCAGCGCACGGAGCGCGGTGAACTCAGGTGGCCCGGCCAGATGGAGGGTGCGGACCCCGCTGTCCTCGTCGACCCCGGTCTCGGCGATCTCCACGAGGGCGTCCAGATGGGGCGCCGCGCGGTGCGCCAGTTCGTCGCCGATCGTGGTGGGGGTGACGCCGCGCGCCTGTCTGAGGAACAGCGGCCGCCCCAGCTGTCGTTCCAGGGTGCGGATCTGGCTGGTGACGGCGGGCTGGGAGAGGCCCAGGAGCGCGGCGGCGCGGGTGAAGGAGCCGGCCCGGTGCACCGTGACGAACGTGCGCAGCAGGGCCAGATCCATGTCCGCCCCCTCCCGGCCGTGCGGCCGTTCGACTCAGGCGGTCGGCTGACTGCGCCTCAGGACCGTCCAACTATAAATAAGTCGATAGGTCGCTGTCGCTACCGTGATTGGACACTGACGCACAGTCAACTAGCCTTGTTCAGGCGGTCTCCGCGCGTGGAACCGAGGTCGTTCCGAGCCACGAGGGGGGAGGCTCGGAGCGTCCTCGGTCCGTGCCCCGACCCCTGATCAGCCCGCGCTTCCGGCCTCGTCGAGGGCGCGCAGCACATCGGCGATCAGGTCCTCCGGGTCCTCGGCCCCGACCGAGAAGCGGATGAAGCCCTCCGCGACCGCGTCCCCGCCCCAGCGCCCGCGCCGCTCCGCCGTGGAACGCACCCCGCCGAAACTGGTGGCGTCGTCCACGAGCCGCAGCTCCTCCAGGAACCGTTCGGCGCGCTTGCGGTCCGCCAGCTCGAAGGAGACCACCGGTCCGAAGCGCCGCATCTGCCGGGCGGCCACCGCGTGCGAGGGGTCGTCGGGCAGGCCGGGGTAGCGAAGCCCGGTGACGTCCGCGCGCTCGGCGAGCGTCCGCGCCAGTGCCAGCGCGGTGGAGCACTGCCGGTCGATCCGCAGCTGGAGCGTGGCGAGCGACCGGTGGGCGAGCCAGGCCTCCATGGGGCCGGGGATGGCGCCGACGATCTTGCGCCAGCGTCGTACCTCCGCCGCGAGACGAGGATCCCGGCAGCTCACATGGCCGAGCAGGACGTCACCGTGCCCGGTCATGCCCTTGGTGTCACTGGCGACGGAGAAGTCCGCGCCCAGAGCGAGCGGGCGCTGGCCGAGCGGGGTGGCGAGGGTGTTGTCGACGGCGACGAGCGTCCCGGCCGCATGCGCCTCCGCCACGAGTCGGCGGATGTCGCAGACGTCGAGACCCGGGTTGGAGGGGGTCTCGATCCACAGCAGCCGGGCCCCGTCCAGTACGGACAGCTGGGCGTCGCCGCCGGTCGGCGCGGTGCGGACCTCGACGCCGTACGCCCGCAGCTGCTCGTGCAGCAGGGGCAGCGCCTGGTAGCCGTCGGACGGCAGCACCACGGCGTCGCCGGCCTTCAGCTGGGAGAGGAGGACGGCGGAGATCGCGGCCATGCCGGACGCGAAGACCAGCGTCTCCACGCCCTCCTCCCCCGGTGCCTCGAGCTCGCCGATCGCCCGCTCCAGGTGTGTCCAGGTGGGGTTCTCGTCGCGGCCGTAGGTGTACGGGCCGGTCGGCTCGCCCGGCAGGTGGAAGTGGGCCGCGAAGACCGGCCCCGGCAGGGTCGGTTCGTACTTCACGGGCTCGGGCAGTCCCGCCCGTACCGCCCGGGTGCCGTCGCCGAGTTCCTCGTGCGTCACGGTGTCCTTTCCTCCAGTTCCGTGCGTACGGCCGCGAGCAGTCCCTCGCTCGCGGCCTCCACCATCTCCAGGCACTCCTCGAACTCCTCGCGGCCCCCGTAATAGGGGTCGGGGACGTCGAGTCCGGCCCCGGCGGCCGGGTCGTAGGAGCGCAGGAGCCGTATCCGCGCCGCCTCCTCGGGGGTGCGGGCGAGCCGCCGGAGCTCCCGCAGGTGCCCCTCGTCCAAGGCGATGACCAGATCGAGGTCGGGGAACCACGCGGAACGGAACTGCCGCGCGGTGTGCGCGGAGGTGTATCCGTTCTCGTCGAGCACGGCGACCGTGCGCGGATCGGCTCCGTGGCCCTCGTGCCAGCCTCCGGTGCCCGCGCTGTCGATCACCACCAGCTCACCGAGGCCGGCCTCCTCCACCCGACGGCGGAAGACGTGCTCGGCCATCGGCGAGCGGCAGATGTTGCCCGTGCAGACGAAGCAGACGCGGTAGGCCATGGTTTCCACTCAGTCGCCGTCGGGGAGCACGACGTTCAGCGCCCAGGAGACGACGGAGATGATCAGGCCGCCCAGGACGGCGGTCCAGAAGCCCTCCACGTGGAAGCTGAGGTCGAGCTGATCGGCCAGCCAGGACGTGAGGAGCAGCATCAGGGCGTTGACCACCAGGGTGATCAGGCCGAGGGTCAGGATGAAGAGGGGAAGCGTCAGCAGCTTGACGATCGGCTTCACCAGGAAGTTCACCAGACCGAAGACCAGGGCGACGAGGATGAGCGTCCAGGCCTTCTTGCCGGTGCTGTCACCGGTCAGGGTGATGTCCTGGAGCAGCCAGATGGCGACTCCGAGAGCGCCCGCGTTCGCGAGCGTCTTGACTACAAAATTCTTCATGTGTCTGATCGTGGCAGACATGATCGGGCCAATGGCAGGGGCGAGCAGGCGATGAAGGCATTCCGGCTGGACGAACTGGAGGCGGAGCGCGCCGCGAACAAGGGCGCGTACCTCCAGTTCCTGCGCGAGCGGAACATGTCGGTGGGCCTGTACGCGCTGGACGCCGGGGAGCTCGACCCGCAGCGGCCGCACGGCCAGGACGAGGTGTACTTCGTGGTCAGCGGCCGGGCGGCGATCACGGTCGGGACGGAGACGACCCAGGTGGCGCGCGGCAGCGTGGTCTATGTGCCGGCCGGGGTGGAGCACAGGTTCCACCACATCAGCGAGGACCTGCGGGTCATGGTGGTCTTCTCCCCACCGGAGGGCTGAGCCGGCCCGGGAGATCGAGCCGGACCCGGAGCCTGAGCCGGCCCCGGAGGCCGAGCCGGACCCGGAGGCTGAGCCGGACCCGGAGGCCGAGGGGTGCGGGAGACCCTGAGCCCCTAGGGGGCGGATCAGGGGAGAGCGGGGGCCGCAGGGCCCCCACGGGCTTCCTCCCGCCCCTAGCCTGGAGAGTGTTCGGGCGCGGAGTGCGCCGAGCGGTTCTTCGAGAGCGAGGTAGGGACGATGGCCGTACGAGAGATTCTCGCGGGGATGCCCTGGTGGGTGAAGTGGGTCGCCATACCCCTCCTCGCCCTGTTCGTCTTCGGCGGACTGATCACCAGCGTCCTGACCTTCGTGGTCGCCGTGCTCTTCAAGGTGCTGCTCTTCGTGGCGCTCGTCGCCGGACTGATCTACGTCGTACGCAAGTTCAGCTCCTCCGGCCGGTCGCGCGAGGACTGGTAGCACAAGCTACTGATCAGTATGAAGCCGATGGAGGGCATTAGCCCGCGCGAGGGAACGCGCCCGGCTAATCAGGGTGTGGGCCCTGGGGCTGCCACTAGAGTGGAATCTCTCCGCCGCGTTGGGGACTACAGGCGTAGACCTCCATACTGACCAGCGGTTTCCCAGGCCCGGCGGGCGCGCGGGGGCGGCCCCCGCGGGCGGGTGCACTGCATCCGTCGTCACGCCTGGGGGTGACCTTTGGCCACGGCTACGCAGACGGCTGCGCCTACCCTGATCGGCTCGGTACAGCGGGCGCTGAGACTCCTGGAGGCCGTTGCCTCCCATGCGGAGGGCGCCCCGGCCAAGCAGCTCGCCCGTGAGACGGGCCTTCCGCTGCCCACCACGTACCACCTGCTCCGCACCCTGACGCACGAGGGCTATCTGCTCCGCGACAAGGGTGTGTTCGTCCTTGGCGACGCCGCCGTCCGACTGGCCGGCGGCGGAGATGTGCAGAATCGTCGCATCAAGATCGAAGACTCCCTGGCCCATTGGCGGGACGAGATCGGCGTACCCATCTACTTCGCCCTCTACCGCGAGGGGGAGATCGAGCTCGTCGCCGTCGCCGACACCCCCAACGCCCCCGCGGTGGAGGAATGGGCCGACTTCCGCGAGACCGCGCACGCCCACGCGATCGGGCAGTGCCTGCTGAGTCAACTCGATCTGAAATCTCGTCAAGACCACCTTGACCGGCATCCGGTGGAAGCCATCACTCCGTACACGGTGCGTAACCAACGCGTCTTTTTGGAGCGTTTGGGCAGTTTGGACCGAATGGCGCCCGTGGTGGAGCGTCAGGAATATGCGCTCGGCACGGTCTGCGCCGCCATCCCCATCACCGCGGGCTCCACGGCGGCCACGATGGCCATTTCCCTCCCCCTTCACCAGGAAGAACGGTTGCTCCCGGCAGTCGAACGACTACGTACCGAGATCGGAAGGCTCTTCGGTTCGCTCGCGTTCTCTATCAGTATCTGAAAAATCACTCCTTGTGATCTGCTAACGCGTACAGCACGATTGCGTCAAGAGGGCCACGGGGGATCATTCCTGGCCGTTTCGGTCACAGCTTTCAGCAGCTGTGTTTACACAACTGCTTCATCTACTGCGGGGTACATGATGCGAGAGTCGGTTCAGGCCGAGGTCCTGATGAGCTTCCTCGTCTCCGAGGAGCTCTCCTTCAAGATCCCGGTCGAACTCCGATATGAGACCCGGGATCCCTACGCGGTGCGGATGACCTTCCACCTTCCCGGAGACGCACCCGTGACCTGGGCGTTCGGACGGGAGCTGCTGCTCGACGGCATCAACCGGCCGAGTGGGGACGGGGATGTGCACATCGCCCCGACGGAGCCGGAGGGGCTCTCGGACGTCTCCATCCGGCTCCAGGTCGGCGGCGACCGCGCGCTCTTCCGGGCCAGCGCGCCGCCGCTGGTCGCCTTCCTCGACCGAACGGACAAGCTCGTTCCGCTCGGTCAGGAACGGACACTGGGCGACTTCGAGGACCACCTGGAGGCCGCACTGGGCCGGATTCTGGCCGAAGAGAACGCCGGACCCGCCTGAGCGGGCACCCACTGAGCCGGCCGACCCGAGCCGCCTCAGCCGAACTGCCCCGCCTGCGCGCGACCGTTCGAGCCGGACCCTCCCCGAGCCGGGCCGGCCCGAGCCCTCAGCACGTCCACCTCACTTGGCGCGGCGGCGCCGCCCTCCCCGTCCCGCCGCGGGCTTCACGCCGCCGGAAGCCGGCCGGTCCGCGGAGACGACCAGCGCCGCGAGCGCCGTGGTGACCGGAACGGACGCCACCAGACCGATCGACCCGACCAGCGTCCGGACGATCTCCTGGGCGACCAGCTCGCTGTTCGCCACCGTCCCCATGCTGCTCTGGGCGATCGAGAAGAGCAGCAGCAGCGGCAGGGCGGCGCCCGCGTAGGCGAGCACCAGCGTGTTCACGACCGAGGCGATGTGGTCGCGGCCGATCCGGATCCCGGCCCGGTACAGGCCGCGAGGCCCCATCCCCGGATCGGCCTGGTGCAGCTCCCAGACGGCCGACGTCTGGGTCACCGTCACGTCGTCGAGCACACCGAGCGAACCGATGATGATCCCGGCCAGGAGCAGACCGGACATGTCGATCTCCGGATACAGGCCGTGGATCAGACCGGTGTAGTCGTCGGTGTTGCCGCTGAGCGAGGTCCAGCCGATGAAGAGCGAGCCCAGCAGACCGATCAGGAGCAGTGAGATCAGTGTGCCGAGCACGGCGACCGAGGTGCGGGCCGAGAGGCCGTGGCACATGTAGAGCGCGATCAGCATGATCGCGCTCGACCCGACCACCGCCACGACCAGCGGGTTCGACCCCTCCAGGATCGCCGGCAGGATGAAGTACGTCAGCACGAGGAAGCTCACGGCGAGCGCGATGAGCGCCATGACGCCCCGCATCCGGCCGACCAGCACGACCGCGACGGCGAAGATGCCGGCGAGCACCGCCAACGGCAGCTTGCGGTTCACATCGGTCACCGAGTACTGCAGGTCGCGCGGGGCGTCGGGGGCGTACGCCACCACCACGCCCTGGCCCTCGTGCAGTTGACGCGGGGCGTCCGGCTGCACGATCTCGACGAACCTCCGCCCCTTGTCCGGGCCGCTGGTGACCTCGATCGTCGCCTTCTCGCACTGTCCCTGCTGGGCGTTGACCGCCTCGCGGCCCTCCGGAGTGGAGGTGTCGCCGGTCGGCGGGACCTGGGCGGCGTTCACGTCCTTGCAGTCGACGTGCTCGACGGAGACGACCTTGCCCTGCTGGGTCTGCCGGTCGAAGCCGACGCCGGTGCGCTCGTGCGCCGGGGTGCCACCCGGCCAGAGGACCACGAGCCCCACGACGACCGCGGTGGCGAAGGGGATCAGGATCGCGGCGATGACCCTGCGCAGATGCCGAGAGACGGGAGCGGCGGGGCCGTGGCTGTGGGAATGGGAGTGCTCATGGCCGTGAGGTTCGGGGGTCTGCTGGGGGGAAGTCACCGACCGATCATCGCAAGAACGGCGGGGGCCCACTGTTCAGCACGCCCGGGATGACGCTAGCGTGGTGGCACCTTTGCACACGCGGGAGCTCGGAGCACCGGGCTGAGAGGGCGCTGATCACCGTACGCACGTACGGGAGGAGGCTGCGCCGACCGCCGAACCTGTTACCGGGTAATGCCGGCGTAGGGAGATCGGTCTCATGACCATTCAGGATGCACGCACGCCTGCCTCCGACCAGAACCAGACCGACGGGCAGGAGCGCACGCCGGGCTGGCACAAGGGGTACGTCCAGGGCTCGCGCCCCGACCTCCGGGTGCCCGTCCGTCAGGTGCACCTCACCAACGGCAAGGACGTCACGCTGTACGACACGTCCGGCCCGTACACCGACCCCACCATCGACACCGATGTCCGGCGGGGCCTTCCGCCGCTGCGCGAGAACTGGATCATCGCGCGCGGCGACACCGAGGAGTACGCGGGCCGTCCGGTCCGCCCCGAGGACGACGGCATCAAGCACACCTCGCCGCGCGGCGGTGGTCTGAAGAACCTCGACGCCGTCTTCCCCGGGCGTCCCCGGCTGCCGCGCCGGGGCCGCAGCGGCGAGGCCGTGACCCAGCTCGCGTACGCCCGCCGGGGGGAGATCACCCCGGAGATGGAGTACGTGGCCATCCGCGAGAACGTCTCCCCCGAGGTCGTACGGGAGGAGATCGCCGCGGGCCGCGCCGTGCTGCCGGCGAACGTGAACCACCCGGAGATCGAGCCGATGATCATCGGCAAGCGGTTCCTGGTGAAGGTCAACGCCAACATCGGCAACTCCGCCGTCACCTCCTCCATCGAGGAGGAGGTGGAGAAGATGACCTGGGCGACCAAGTGGGGCGCCGACACGGTCATGGACCTCTCCACCGGCCGCAACATCCACACCACCCGCGAGTGGGTGCTGCGCAACTCCCCCGTGCCGATCGGCACCGTGCCGCTCTACCAGGCCCTCGAGAAGGTCGACGGCAAGGCCGAGGAGCTGACCTGGGAGATCTACAAGGACACGGTCATCGAGCAGGCCGAGCAGGGCGTCGACTACATGACGGTGCACGCCGGCGTGCTCCTGCCGTACGTGCCGCTCACCGCGCGCCGCAAGACCGGCATCGTCTCGCGCGGCGGCTCGATCATGGCCGCCTGGTGCCTGGCGCACCACAAGGAGAACTTCCTCTACACGAACTTCGAGGAGCTCTGCGAGATCCTGGCGGCGTACGACGTCACCTACTCGCTCGGCGACGGTCTGCGCCCCGGCTCGATCGCGGACGCCAACGACGAGGCGCAGTTCGCGGAGCTGCGGACGCTCGGCGAGCTGAACACGATCGCCAAGCGGCACAACGTGCAGACGATGATCGAGGGCCCGGGCCACGTCCCGATGCACAAGATCAAGGAGAACATCGACCTCCAGCAGGAGATCTGCGAGGAGGCGCCGTTCTACACGCTCGGCCCGCTGACCACGGACGTCGCCCCGGCGTACGACCACATCACCTCGGGCATCGGCGCGGCGATGATCGCCTGGTGGGGCACGGCGATGCTCTGCTACGTCACGCCCAAGGAGCACCTGGGCCTGCCGAACCGCGACGACGTGAAGACCGGCGTCATCACGTACAAGATCGCGGCCCACGCGGCGGACCTCGCCAAGGGCCACCCGGGCGCCCAGGAGTGGGACGACGCCCTCTCGGACGCCCGCTTCGAGTTCCGCTGGGAGGACCAGTTCAATCTGGCCCTCGACCCGGACACCGCCCGCGAGTTCCACGACGAGACCCTCCCGGCGGAGCCCGCGAAGACGGCGCACTTCTGCTCGATGTGCGGGCCGAAGTTCTGCTCGATGAAGATCAGCAGAAGCATCACAGAGCAGTTCGGCGGCGACTCGGACGCCACGCCGGAGGAGATCGAGGCCGGGATGCTGGAGAAGTCGAAGGAGTTCGCCGCTTCCGGCAACCGCGTCTACCTTCCGCTGGCTGACTGACCTGCGCAAACGAGGCTGATCGACGGCAATCCGGGGGGAGTCGTCGGTCAGCCTTCGTCGTTCTGCGGACTGATCTTTTGACGTCGGAGCGTCCACCGGCACATGTTGGGGGCGGTCAGACAGCGGCAGCCGGTTGGAGCAGATGAGGTCAGCCGAGATAGGGCTGCTCGCGGTGCTCCATGAAGTGGCTGAGCCTGAGTCGCTGCGTGTGGTGCATCGGAAGTTGGTCCAGCTCGTCTGGAGAGACGAACCGTAGCTCCGTCGACTCGTCGGAGATCGCCAGTTCCCCGCCGACGATCCGCGCGGTGAAGCAGACGTTGAATTGCCGGCGCACCTCGCCATCCGTGTAGGCGATGATGTGCCTCGGGTCGGTGTACGTGCCGACCAGCCCCGTGATCTCCACGTCCAAGCCAGTCTCTTCCTTGACCTCGCGGACGGCCGTGCCGGGGAGCGAGTCGGTGAGGTCCATGCCCCCGCCGGGGAGGGCCCACAGGTCGTTGTCGCGTCGGCGCTGGAGCAGGATGCGCCCCTGCTCGTCGGTGACAACGGCCGAAGCTGCGACGACCATGCTGTTCGGCTTGGGCGCGTTCGGGTCGTCGTAGTACTCGGTCCGTGCCATGGTCACCCCTCGTGCCGTACGGGCGTCGCTGTGGACCACACCGCGTTGAAGCTCTCGGCGTAGGTGTCGAACATGCCGCCTTCGCCGCTTCGCCGAAGATGCCAAACCGGGGCCCCGTACGCGTTGACCCCCCAGACGTGGGCATTGACCAGCAACTGATCATCGGCGCGGTAGAGCGAGTTGTAGAGCGTCGTCCCGTGGGTCCGGATGTCGATGCCGGGCACGCCGATCAAGGGCCGGTAGTGCATGAGCGCCAGTTGGCAACGGGACTCGATGCCGTGCCCGAACTTCTCCTCCTGGCCGCGTGCCCGAACGTTCTCGCTCTCGGCGTCGCCCACCGCGATCCGGATCGCGCAGCCGTCTGCGGCTCGCTCTCGCAAGAGCTCATTGAGTCGGGGATACGCCTCATGCAAGAAGACGGCGGCGTACACCAACACGTCGATGTGCTCGCGGGCCTGCGTAAGCATGTCCACGAACGCGGATACGGGGATGTCCGCCCGCTGGTCGTAGAGCGCCACGAGCTCCGGGCTGATCGCTCGCGCCGCGCGCGCCTGCCGGAGTGCCGGCCAGAGTGCGTGCACGTCTTCTCCTAGGGTCTCTGCCGCCCGCATGGCTGTGACACGGCGTGGCGTACGTCCGAGATTGACCCATCGCTCAACGGACTTGGGGTCTACGTCGACCTTTTGCGCGAGGGTGGCGTACGTCCAGCCTCCGTCCGCCATAACGGCACGAAGCCTCTCGTTCGGCATGAGTTTCCCCCTGATCCTTGGGACGGCACTAGGGACGTTCTACCTGACGCGGGACGTCCCGAAGTGGGGTTTGGTGGAGGTTCCGACGTCCTTATGAACGGCAGCATGCTCGTGCCCATGGCGAGCAATCAGCAGGCCAGACCCGGAGTCGGCGAACTGGCCAAGGACCAGAAGACCGGACGCATCGGCCTCGTCATGGGCGAGATCGGTGGACGTGTTCAGATGCGACCGATGAACGGTGGCATCGAGTGGGACGCCATGCCCGATGACGTCGTGGCACCCCAGGCGCGGGAGGAACTGAGCGCGCGCCTGGCCGTGAAGAACAACAACAGCCGGGTCGGCCTGTGATGCGCGTCATCGGCCGGTACGCCGGCGTCCTCCTCGTGATCTGCATCAGCGCTTCGTGCGGATTCGTGATCGGGATCGCCCTCGGTACTGGCACCTAGACCGGTCCGCCCTGGACGGCTGCCGAATCCGCGGCTCCCCGTCTGTGCATGTCGCGGCAGGGGGCCAAGACGTACGCCTGGAGGTGCAATGAACGGTTCCACGAGTCAGATCGTCACGACGGTTGGTGACGGCGTCCGTCTCGGAGACGTGATCACGATCGGCGGAAACCCGCACACCGTGACGAACGTGCGACGGGTCGCGGGCGGGCGAAAGGTCTTGGAGTTCGCCGACGGCAACGTCTACGTGCTGGGCCCCGCGCTGCCCATCCAGGTCATGCGGACGTCGCGGACGAGGGTGCGGCTCGTGGCCGGACGAGACGGACTTGCCCGCGTGGCCCTGTCCTGATCCTTCTTCTGCACGGAGGTTCCCTGCGTGGCAACTGCTCCATCCACCCTGACCCGGTGCCCTCTCCCTCCTCGCAACGAGAGCTGCGGGGACTGCGGCGGCAGCGGTGCCGACTCGTCCGGCAAGAGCTGCGGCACCTGCAACGGGCTGGGCGAGATCTACTGCCGCGTCGCCGACCGCCAGGGCGTACGCGTGTCGTCGCGCTTCTCGATCCGGAAGGACTACCACTGATGGCCCACGCTCTGATCGCCTCCCCGTTCCTTGACGGGCACCTGCTCCTCAAGCCCGGTGCCAGGGCTGGGGCTCGCATCCCCGCCGAGCACTACGAGGGCCTGCGGCAGGCCGCTGCCGACGGTGAGGCTCTGCCCACCTGGGCGGTGCAGACCGCGTCCGACGTGTGGGGTATCGACCTGAGCGGCCGGCCCGCGCAGGGCACGGTGCTGGTGCGCGAGCCGTCCCCGTACGGCTACTGCCGGGCCTCCTGGGAGATCAACCTCGGCTGCAACTTCGGCTGCAAGCACTGCTACCTCGGCGAGCGGCCGTTCTCCGGCCTCGGCTGGGAGGACAAGGTGCGGCTCCTGGACATCATGCGCAAGGCCGGCGTCCTCTGGCTCCAGATCACCGGTGGCGAGCCCACCATGGACCCGGACTTCCAGGGCGCCTACCGGTACGCCTGGCAGGCCGGGATGATGCTCACCATCTCCACGAACGGCTCGCTGCTCTGGCGGCCGGACCTCCTCAAGCTCTTCCGGGACTCTCCGCCGTACCGCCTGGTGGTCAGCATGTATGGGGCGAGCGAGGAGTCCTTCGACGCGCTCACCCAGCGCCGTGGTGCGTGGAAGGCGTTCCGGCGCGGCATGGACGCCGCACGCGAGGCGGGGTTGCCACTGCGTATCAACGTCGTGGTGACCGAGGACAACGCTTCCGAGGCCGACGAGATGGCCGCCCTCGCCGACGAGTGGAACGTGGAGAACCACGCGTACACGAACATGACGCCCACGATCTACGGCGGCGGTGAGCCGCTTCTCGCCCAGTCCGCCGCCCACCTGCGGCAGCGCAAGCCGTTCGCCGGCTGCAACGCGGGGCACACCTTCTTCCACGCCGACCCGCACGCCAAGGTCTCGATCTGCAAGGTCGGCCGCGACGACCAGATCGACCTCATGGCCGAAGGCATCGACGGCCTCACCCGGCTCGGCGCCATCGCCGACCGCCTCATGCTTCGCACCGGTGGGTGCGAGGGCTGCGCCCTGTCCGGCACCTGCCGGGTCTGCCGCCCCCTGGCCAAGCACTACCAGGAGGCGAAGGCGCCGCTGCACAGCTACTGCCAGCACGGAGACAAGGAGAACGCCTCATGACCCCGCCCGTACCGGTGACCATCCTCCCCGGCCCGCCGACCTCGGCCCGCCGCGCCGCCCCGCCCGTCGCCGCTTCGGCGGTCACCGCCGTCATGGACCTGGACGTGGTCGTGGAGAGCGCGGAGTGCTCCTGCGACGCCGGTGACGACAACCCCCACTAACCGACAGAATCCGGTCGGTTCCGTTCAGGCCCTGGCGTCTTCGCGTCGGGGCCTGAGCCCTGGCCGACCGACCATTAAGGTGCCGCTCATGTTCTTCCGCTGGGACTGGCTCCGGCCCGTGTTGACCACGCCGATCGTGCCGACTCTCGGCCCCGTCCACCCCCACGTCCTCACCGTGGATCTCTTCGAGGACACGCTGCGGGCGGCCGTCGCTGACCGTTCCTTCCTGCACTACGACAAGGATCGGCGTTGGAGCAGCGAGAAGGACGAGACGGTTCTTCGTGGCGACGTGGTCCACCAGTCCGATCACACTCTTATCCCCACGCTGACCCGACGCGGACGTGGCACCGTCAAGGTCTTCGCCTACGGGCACCGTGACAGCGTCGTGGACGATGCGGCCGAACTGTCCGCGAAGCTCGCCGTCGTGCATGACGTGGTCAACGCGAGGGTCGTGCGCCCGCTCGGTCCTGAAACCGCGTTCCCGCGTGGCACCCGCATTCAGCTTCAGGACTTCACCGCCCGCCCCTGCCCCGACCCCGGCGGCCCGGTCCGGCCCGTCACCGACTGGCCGGCCACTGTGCAAGAGACCTTCGCCCCGTTCGCCTCGGCCATGGCCGCCGATGGCCTGGCCTTCCTTCACGGGCAGATGCAGGCCGGCCGGTGCGGCCCGGTACTCGCTGCCGCCGTGGACGGTCGCATCGTGGGCGCGATCGGCCCGATGGAAGTACGCCCCGACGCGATCGGCTGCCCCCAGCTCATGCCCCAGTACTTCGCCGTCCTGCCCGAGGCCCGGGGGCAGGGCCTCGGGCGCGTTCTGTGGCGGGCCGCGATGCACTGGGGTCAGTCCCATGGCGCCGCTTACCAGCTCCTACAGACCGAGGTCGGCGGCCCCTCCGACAGGCTGTGCCAGGCCGAGGGGCTGACCTCCCTCGGCTTCAGCCACACCACACGGGCGTAGTGGGATCGCGGCCTGACCTACGACAACGAAAGACCGGACCACCCCTTGGCCTGGACAGCATCCGGGGTGGTCCGGTCGTGGAATCCCTGATCAGGACCCCGGTGCCGATGGTACCGGGGTGGTCGTCGTGCCCGGAGACGGGCTGATCCCAACCCCGCTTTGGACTTGTCGAGTTGGAGAGGAGCGCGCGGCGTGCGGTTCGGCCGGCCTCGTTGTCCTGGTGAGCTGATGGGTGGTGCACGTGACATCGCGTCCGGCTGGAGCGGCTTTGGCCGGTGGCCTGCCCGGTCTGGGGTCGGGCATGTTCAGGGGGCCGTACGCTGGCCCGGCAACTCGGGCAGGCTTTGCCCCTGCCCGGAATTTGAACGAGTGGCCCCCTGGACTTGCCCGACGCGGGACCCGGACCGGGGAGGTGGGTAAAGCCGTGGAAGCCGGTCGCCCCAGCCACAGGGCCTCGGCCACGTACCGCGCTTCTGTGAACGTCGGAGGGATCGGCTCGTCGGGGCCGGCGTGTTGGTGCGCCAGTAGTTGGACATCCGCCGGGTGCTTTGCGGGGCGCTGTCTGGCGGTGCGACTGCGGGCGGTTGGGTTGCTTCCTGACTCATCCGGTTCGCCTTCGGGCTTTTGCGGCGCGAGTGGACCGGCCGCCGGAGCGGTGGCGGAGACAAGGAGCGTCGGCGGGCGGGGGGCGCCGCGCCCCGGGGGGCCCCCGGGGGGGGGCCCCGGGGGAACAAAAAAAAAAAAAAAAAAAACAACGCCGGGGGGGGGGGGGGGCCGCGCGC
>NZ_JBSHDU010000005.1:182513-190196 GCF_053616475.1 Streptomyces sp. NPDC055815
CCCCGGGTGGGGTGGCGTACAATCGGGGGGGGGGGGGCGGGGGCCCCCCGCCCCCCGCGGCCCGCCGTGGCGGGCCGCCTTGATCCAGTAAAGAAACTCTTAACAGCCCTGCGGCCGTGCGGGCTTGGCCGCGTCTCGGCGAAACGATCCTGCGTAATCTCCGCATTCCTGGCGCCTCAGACCCCGAAGGTCCTGATAGTGGCGATTCGTGCCTGTTTGTTCTCCGGGTTGGCGGAATTTATCCACAGGCTCGGGATTGCAAGGTGGTCCTGGTAAGGGGGCGGGGACTCACCACGGCCTGGTCGTGACCATCTCGTGGCCTGTGGGAGGCGCTTTCGGCAAGGGCGGTGGTGAGTGGTGGCTGCTGAGGTGGATTCGTTGGCCGCAGGTGTCACACGGGAGGCGCTTTTCACGCCTGTAGCAGGTGAAGGGCGCAGTGCCCTACAGGACGAAGTGCGGAGGTTGAGCGCGTGACGCACGGACAACGCGAGGGCTGTCTTCCGCAGCGCGAAATGGCGAAACATAGCCGACGATCGCCGGTTTCCCAAACCGGGGATTCTCCGGAACATGGAGGCCCGGAAGCGAAAGGAGGTCGGGAGTCTTGATGCAGCTCGGCGACGCGTGTGACTTCTTCCCGATGGTGTGGCCAAAGTGGAGCCGTGCCATCGGCAGGTCCCGCTTGCGCCTGCGCGGTCCGTCGTGCGGGCCGGCCTCGACGGTTGTTTCCCGTCCGATGACTCGCGTCGGCGGTGTCGGCGAACCGGGGTGGCGAAGGCGGCTAGACCTGGAGATCGGGGTGCTTCCGGCCAGCGGGCTCGTCCGGGGCGGTGTCCGCTCTGGCTGCTGGGATGGGCAAGCCCTCAGAGGTGAGCGGGCAAGCCGTGGGCAAGCTTTTGGGCAAGCCCCGGTGAGTTTGATCGAAACGTCAGCAAGGAACGGCACGACATGAACGGGGCGGGAATGAAGAAGCACGAGGCGGCGGAGATTGCGGCTCGCCTGGCGAAGATGGAACAGAAAGTCGCCCGGCTGGAGGAGCTGGCGCTTCGGGTTGGTGAGCGGAAGGCCGCTATGGCCTCTTCGGCTTCTCGGTGACCCCGGCGAGCTGCTGAAAGATGTTCAAGAGGCTGTCCAATCTGGCGTCAATCGCATTGAGGCGCTCGGACAGTTCGACGTATTCGGGTGTGGGCATGTGCCGGTCCGGCTCTTGGCCGCCCGCGTCGGCCTTCCTGCTGGTGCTGGCCGGCAGGGTGTCGACGACGAAGTTGCCCACACCTGGCTTGGAGTAGATCAGTCCCTCGTCGCGCAGAACGCGGAGGGCTGATCGAGCCGTCATGTTCGCGATCTCGTACTCGGCTTCGAGGTCGCGGGATGACGGGACGCGCTCACCCGGCTTGATGCGGCCGGACCGGATCTGCTTGCGGATCTCGTCGGCAACCAGCTGGTAGGGCGGGGTGTGGGAGTCCCTCGGCAAAGTCATGTGTCGAGGGTAGCCCGCCTAGCACACCAACCGCACTAGGACGCCTAAACGCGGGGCTCCTGGACCCCGCTGAGCTAGCTAGATCTCTGCACTAGGTGCGCTAGGTGCTTGACGGGGTTGGCGGGCGTAGTGCACTGTAGTGATCACGCCGCACCGAGCGGCACCGAACGAAAGGAAGTTCCCCATGGCGCGCATCCGCGTTGGCTTCACCAGCACCACCCGTCACATGCTCGGCGTCCTGCCCACCCCGAAGTTCACCGACATGGAGAAGACCCAGCTCGCCACCGACCGCGAGACCGGTGAGCCGCTGTACACGGTCACCGTCTTCGTGATGGAGGACGGGGCCGCTGAGGCGATCAAGGTCACGATCCCGAAGAGCGGTCTGCCGAACGGGCTGAACGTCGGCGCGTTCGTGCGGCCGCTGGACCTGTTCGCCACCCCGTGGGCGCGGGTCTTCAACGGTCAGCTTCAGGACGGCATCGCCTACCGGGCCTCGGGCCTGGAGGTGCTGGCCATGCCCGCGCCGCAGGTCGCGGACGAGCCGTCCGAGATCGCCGCGTGACGGGCGCTGTCGGGTTCCGGTTCGGCGCTGAGCGCAGCTATCCGCTCGCTCATGCCGGACCGGACCCCCAGTTTTCCGAGTCCCTGATCAACTCTGTGGCCGCCGTTCTCGTCGGCTACGGCTACCCGCCCTTCGAGTCCCTGGAGGACTGGGCGGGCCTCGAATCAGCCCTCGCGGGCTACCTCTACGAAAGGAAGGACACGACGTGACTGTGGGGGAGGTGACGGGCTACGCCCCGGTCGTGGTCGGGGCGGGCCTGGTGCTCGTCCTGGTGTGGGCGGTCGTCTGGGTGGTGCGCTACCTGATGGCGGACACCGAGACGCGGGCCAGCATCCGGCAGGCGATACGGGTTCGCCGGACCTGGAAGCGTCTGGCGCCGATGGCTGGGCTGTCGGTCACGGACAAGACTCCGACCGCGCTGGCCTCGCTGGCCAACGCTGAGGGCAAGCCGCACAAGCCGCGGGTCCTCATCCCGGCTCTGAAGGTGACGCCGGACCGGTTCGGCGTCGTCGTCCGGGCGAACTGCCTGCCGAGGGTGGGCCTGGAGGAGTTCCAGAAGGCGGCCCCGTATCTGGCGGACGCCTGGCAGTGCACGCGGGTGTCGGTCGTCCAGGACAAGCCCGGACAGGTGCTGATCCGTGGTGTTCGCGTTGATCCGCTGCTGACGCCGACCACGCACGTCCCCTCCGGGCAGGCCCCGGAGGAGTTGGTGCGGTGGGAACTCGGCCTGGACGAGTACGCCCAGCTCGTAGCCCTGTACCTGGCCGAGGTACCCGGGGTGACCGTGGCCGGCCTGCCCGGCTTCGGCAAGACCGCGATGGTCAACCGCTTCATCTGTGACTGCGCTCCCTCACCCGCCGTTCAGATCGCGGTGGCGGACGGCAAGGTGTCCGCCGCGTACGAAGGCGACTACGCCGACCTGGTCAGCCGGTTGTTCGCCTTCGTCGGTGACGACCTGGACGACGCCAACGCGCTGTTCAAGCGGCTCGTCAAGCTCCGCCGGGGCCGGTCCGCCGCGATCAAGACCGTGCTCGGGCGCAAGGACATGTGGCACGTCGGCCCGTCTGCCGCCTGGCCGTGGACGGTGCTGATCATCGACGAGGCGCACACGTACTTCCGCGACCACAAGGGCTCCGACAAGGAGTCCAAGCGCCTGGCCGCCCTGGCGGCCGAGAACACGAGGCTCGTGGAAGAGCTGGTCAGGAAGGGACGCAGCGTCGGCATCCTGGTCATCCTCATCACGCAGAAGCCCACCGGCGATGCCATCCCCACGTCCATCCGGGACGTGTGCCCGGTCGGCGTGTCCTTCGCGCAGAAGACCGCCGACGCGGCCGTGGCCGCCCTCGGCGAGGACATCCGTGAATGGCCGGACGCGAACCCGACGACGTTGCAGGACCCCGCTTATGTCGGCGTCGCGGTCATGAACAGCCCTGGTAAGGCGGGCTTTACTCGGCTGCGTACCCCGTACGTCGAAGAGGAGGACGCTGCCCGCATCGCGGTCGAGACCGCCCACCTGACGGCCGACCCCGCTGCGCTGCTGGCCGCCCGGCTCCCCGCCGGCATCGACCTGACCAAGTACGACGGCTACGACGAGGGTGAGGCGCCGCTCGCCGCATAGCCCAGACGGCCAATCCACGCATCCCTGCGCGCTGTTGAGAGGAGGTGAACCCCTATGTCTGAGGACCGGATCACCCAGCGCACCGTGACCGTGGTCATGGGCGTCATTGCCGCTCTGGCCTTCGTCTTCTCCTTCGGCAACGTCTGGGCCCTCGCCCTGCGGCTCGGTATCCCCGAGCCCATCGCGCCGCTGATCGCTCCGATGGTGGACCTGTCCGTGGTCGGCCTCCTGGTGGCCCTGCGCTACCTCTCGCTGCGCGGTGTCCCGCCGGAGCAGATGAAGGCCGCTACCCGGCTGATGCACTTCTCCGGCCTGCTGACGCTGGCCCTCAACATCGCCGAGCCCCTGGCCGCCGGCCACTACGGCCGCGCTGCCGTGGACGCCGTGGCCCCGCTGCTCCTCCTCGGCTGGGGAGCCGTCGGCCCCCAGCTCCTCCGGGCCTTCCACACCATCGGCACCCCCGCGCCCGTCCCCGTCGTCGCGGAGCCAAGACCGGAACCCCGACCCGTTCCCGCGCCGGTCGTCCCGGCTGAGGATGACGAGCCTGCCGCCACCCCGGCCCCTGCTGATCTGGCCCCCGTGCCCGAGCCCACGTCCGTGACGTCCTCGCCCGTGCCCACCCCGGCCCCTGCCGATCTGGCCCCCGTGCCCGAGCCCGCACCCATGACGGCCCCGCCCGTGCCCACCCCGGCCCCGGTACCTGCGGTCAAGGTGCCCGAGCCGCTGCTGAACGAAGCGCGCTCGATCGCGGACGCCCACCGCGTCCAGCACGGCGAGCCCATCACCACCGTTCAGCTCAAGGCGCGGCTCGGCGTCGGCCTGCCCATGGCCACCGCCCTGCACTCGGCCCTGACGGCCTGACCTTCCCGCCGGCCTTCCGGCTGCCTCCCGCACCCGGCCCCCAAGGGGCTCGGTTCGCCATGCCCCGAGCAGGCCCGCGCATCCGTCGGCCTGCTCGGGGCCCCAGCCCAGCACGAAGGGAGAACCCGCCCCATGAAGCACCCCCTGGACCTCCGCCACGTCGTCAGCCCCGCCCTGCGGGACCTGATCGAGCTGGCCCACCTCGAAGACTTCGACCGCGTGACGGAGCAGGTCCGCAACGTCCGCGGCTGCACCCGCCCGGTCAACCTTGTCGGCCACACCGCCACCCTCCACGCTGCCACCCGCACCGTGGTCCGCACCTACTCCACCGCCGACGAACCCACCGGCCGACTCCTCACCACCTGCGGCAACCGCCGCGCCTCCCGCTGCCCGGCCTGCTCCCGCGTCTACGCCGCAGACACGTACCACCTGATCAAGGCGGGACTCTCCGGCGGCAAGACCGTCGCGGAAGACGTCCGCACCCACCCCCGCGTCTTCGCCACGCTCACCGCGCCCTCCTTCGGGCCGGTCCACAACCGCCCCACCACGCCCTCGGGCAAGCCCCTGGACTGCCGCTGCGGCCGGCACCACGCCGAGGACGACCCTGCCCTTGGCACTCCCCTCGCTCCAGCCTCGTACGACTACACCGGCGCTGTGCTCTGGAACGCCCATGCCGGGGCGCTCTGGGCACGCTTCACCATCTACCTCCGACGCGAGCTCGCTGCCCAACTGGGCATCACGCAGAAGGCGTTGAAGGCGGCTCTGCGTGTCTCCTTCGCCAAGGTCGCCGAGTACCAGAAGCGCGGCCTGGTCCACTTCCATGCCGTGATCCGCCTCGACGGCCCCGATGGACACACCACCGCGCCCCCGCCCTGGGCCACCCTCGACGCCCTGGACCACGCCGTCCGCGCCGCTGCCCGACGCGCTCAACTCACCATCGAGTCAGACGCGGTTGGAGAGCGCGTCATCGCGTGGGGCGACCGCATCGACGTGCGCGAGATCAAGGCCCTGGGGGACGGCGAACTCACCGACCAGAAGGTGGCCGCCTACGTCGCCAAGTACGCCACCAAGAGCGCCGAGGGCTCCGGCACGGTCGACCGCACTCTTGTCTGCCGCGCCTGCTCCGGACGCGGATACACCAGCGGCCCGGACGGCTTCCGCGACCTGTGCGCCGACTGCGACGGCACCGGACAGGCCGAACCCCTGCGCGACCTCCAGGTGCAGCAGCACGTACGGCAGATGATCCGCACCGCCTGGGCGCTCGGTCACCTGCCGGAGTTCGCGGACCTCAAGCTCTGGAAGTGGGCCCATATGCTCGGCTTCCGTGGCCACTTCTCCACCAAGTCCCGCGCCTACTCCACCACCCTCGGCGCACTCCGCGACGTACGCCGCGCCTGGCGCACCGCCCAGGCCGATGCAGCCCGCACCCGCGCCGGCCACCCGGCCCCCGACGAGAACACCACCCTCGTCACCGAAGCCTCCTGGGCCTACCTCGCCTCTGGCTACCGTCCCGGCGAAGAACTCCTCGCCAACCAGGTTCGCCACGACCTCGCCCATGCCGAACGCCTCAAGACAGAAGGGAACCCCTGGCAGTGATCACGGTCGCGGAGAAGCCGGTTCGTTCCCTGGCGGACGAGGCCAGGGAACGTTGGATCCGGAAGTGCGTGGACGAGGCCCCGCCGCTGAGTGACGCCCAGCTCAAGAGCATCGGCACGGTGCTGGGCATCCGCCTCATTAGACGAGTAGTTCCGAAGTTCGACCGTGCAAATGGGCAGAGGGTGTCCAAGATCCGTTTGTGACGACAGATCTGAACATCTTCCTGACGGCTCTGTACGTGAAGATCGACGACGGGATCGTCGGAACCCGTTGGCTGGGCAGACCGCCGCAGCTCACGGATTCCGAACTGGTCTGCCTGGCGGTAGCCCAGGCGGTGCTGGGCTACCGCTCTGAGGCCCGCTGGCTGCGCTTCGCACACGCCCACCTCAGCCCGATGTTCCCCTACCTGCCCCAACGCCCCGGATACAACAAGCGACTGCGCGCGGCCCTTCCGCTGGTCAAGCGCGCGATCCGACTCCTGGCCAGGGATACGGACTTCTGGTTCGACAACGTCTGGATCACCGACTCCACCCCGGTCGAGTGCGGCCGCTCCCGCCCCACGGCCCGGCGTTCGAACCTGGCCGGCTGGGCCGGATACGGCTACTGCGCTTCCCACCTGGGCCCTGGCCACCCCGAAGATGGACGAACGGGAGGTCCTCGGCGCGATGCTGGACCGCGAGCCGCAGCTGGCCGAGGAACGGCCCGGTCTCGTGCTCATCGCGGACAAGGGATTCGCCTCCAAGGAGTTCGAGGCGGACCTGGCCGCGCGAGGCATCGAGATCCTACGACCGTCCTTCAGGCGGGAGGCTGCCCGACGTGGTGAGCACCAGCTCAAAGCATTCCGCCAGCTCATCGAGTCGGTCAATGACACCCTCAAGGGCCAGCTTGACCTGGAACAGCACGGCGGACGGGACCTTCGAGGGCGTCGCGATCCGGGTCGCTCAGCGCGTTCTGGCGATGGCCGCAGCGATCTGGCACAACCACAAGACCAGTGCGCCCGTCCTGCGCTCGCTCATCGCCTACGACCATTGAGAGCCCACCGCCTACCCGTAGCCGGGCGACCACTCGTCCCGAAGAACTGCGTCAAGGTTCCCCGCGCCGAAATCGGCGCAGAGCAGGGTGATCTCCCTGGCAGAACGACCACGCATGTGACGGGTCTTGTCCTTATCTTCGTTCTCCAGGAGAACCCACCCGGACGGCTCAGCGAAAACGCTCAGGTACCACCCCGACGCGTTGTCGCAGATCGCAATGTGCCGATGGATGGGATCGTCCGTGTCGAGCTCTCCGAGCAGTGTGTCCAACGCCTCCCCGCCGAAAGACTCGGTGTCCTCCGTGTCTCCCCACCGGTGGATGATCTTGTACCGCAATGCGCCCGCCCATGATTGGTCCAGCAGTGCCCGTAACCACGCGACCTTAGCCACTCACAGAGCCCTCAGTAACGCGACACGCCCCCTCGATAGGAACTACTCGTCTAACGAGCTCGTGCACGGTAGGCGGCGAGACGTCGAGGATCCCGACGGGGCTCGCTGTTCACCTCTGCCGTGCGGGGATCAGGTCCGCGGTCTGCTG